>CAZQLI010000089.1:0-7841 GCA_964594145.1 uncultured Sphingomonas sp.
TCGCAACCTACGCGATGTGGTGGATCCGGGCGTCGATCCAGGAATTCATCCTGCGCTCGTGGAGCCTGGTGAAGATGGGCACCACGGCCGCCCAGAAGAAGCTGTTCTTCAACCTTCGCCGGATGAAGAACCAGATCGACGCCTTCGAGGAGGGCGACCTGAAGCCGGAGGCGGTCACCAAGATCGCGACCGAGCTCGGCGTCACCGAGGACGAGGTGGTCTCGATGAACCGCCGGATGGGCATGGGCGGCGACACCAGCCTCAATGCCCCGCTGCGCGACAGCGACGGCGAAGGCCAGTGGCAGGATTTCCTGGTTTCCGAGGAGCCGCTCCAGGACGAGGTCATCGCCGACGACGAGGAGCGCCGGGTTCGGCACGAGCTGCTCCAGGAGGCGATGGAGCATCTCAATGACCGGGAGAAGCATATTCTCACCGAGCGGCGGCTGATCGACGAGCCCAAGACCCTCGAGGACCTGAGCCAGGTCTATGGCGTCAGCCGCGAGCGCATCCGCCAGATCGAAGTCCGTGCCTTCGAGAAGCTGCAGGCCGCACTCATCCGGCTGGCCGGCGAGCAGAGGCTGCTCCCGGCCGCCTGAGGCCCCTCCCCCGGGGGAACCGGCAACCGGCCTGCCGCCGGACCGCTCCGTCGCCGGCACTGCCCAAAGGGCCCGCCAATCCTCTTGCCTTCGCGCAGAAAGAGTCCGACGCTGTCCGATTGGAGAGCGCTGGCCGCTCGACATGCGACTCGGCGCCCTTCGCCACAGACGGAGGAAGGAGAGTCGCATGCCCGGAGCAACCAACGGCACGAGGTTAATCGCGCTGGTCGGACCGGCCGGCGCGGGCAAGACATCCCTGGCAGAAGCATTTCTATTCGCCAGCGGTACGACTGACAGGCATGGATCGGTCGCCAACAAGTCGAGCATCGGCGACAATAGTGAAGAAGCCCGGTCCCGTGGCGGCTCCACCGAAACCAATCTCTACAATTTCACCTACCTCGGCGACCGCTACGCGATCGTCGATGCTCCCGGCTCGATCGGCTTTTCGAGCGACGCCGCACTCGGCATCGCTGCCGCCGACGTCGCCATCGTCGTCGTCGATCCTGACCCCGCCCGGGCGGCGCTCGCGGCCCCGGCGCTTCGGATGCTCGACGAGCTTGGAATCCCTCACCTCATCTTCGTCAACCGGATCGACCAGGCCCATGGCCAGATCCGCGACCTACTCGCAGCGCTCCAGCCGATGAGCGTCTCGCCGCTGATCGCGAGGCAGATACCGATCCGCGACGGCGAGAAGATTACCGGGTTCATCGATGTCGCGCTCGAGCGGGCCTATAACTACATGCCGGGCAAGCCGTCCGAACCGATCGCGCTCCCCGAGGAGCTTGCCGACCGGGAGGCGCAGGCCCGGACCCAGCTGCTCGAACAGCTCGCCGACCATGACGACACGCTGCTCGAACAGCTGCTGATGGACGAGGTGCCCGAGCCAGGCACCATCTTCACCGACCTCTCGCGCGAGACCGGCGACAATCTCGGCGTCTCGGTCCTGTTCGGCTCTGCCCAGAATGGCTGGGGCATCCGGCGCCTGTTGAAGGCGCTTCGCCACGAGGCGCCGGGCCCCGTCTCGACCGCGGGCCGGCTGGGCGTCGACGAGCCGGCGATCATCGCCTTCAAAGTCTACCATGGCGGCTCCGTCGGCCGACTGGCCCTTGCAAGGGCGATCGGCGGCGGCGTCCAGGAGAATAGCGAGTTCAAGAGCTCGCGCGGCGAGCAGGGCCGGCTCGGAGCGATGTTCCAGGTGCAGGGCGAGCGGATGACCAAGGTCAGCGAGGCCGGCAATGGCGATATCGTCGCACTGGCCAAGGTGGACTCGGTCAAGGCCGGCGACTGGCTCGGTGCCGGGAAGCTCCCGCCCGAGGTCGAAGTATCGCTTCCATCGTGCAATTGCGCGCTCGCGATCCAGCCCGCCGACCGGAAGGACGATGTCAAGCTCAGCGGCGCCCTGGCGCGGATCCTCGAGGAAGATCCAAGCCTGACCCTGGAGCAGGACGAGGCGAGCCATGAAATGCGCCTGAGGGGCGTCAATGACGAACATCTGAGGACCACGCTGGCCAAGCTCAAGCGGCGGTACGGCGTCGAGGTCAGCCACCACGCGCCCTCGATCGGCTACCGCGAGTCAATTCGCAAGCCGGTGACCCAGCGGGGCCGTCACAAGAAGCAGTCAGGTGGACATGGCCAGTATGGCGACGTGATCATCGATGTCCGCCCGCTTCAGCGTGGCGAGGGCTTCCGGTTCGACGAGAAGATCCATGGCGGGGCAATTCCCAAGCAATGGATCCCGGCGGTCGAGCAGGGCGTCAAGGATGCCATGCAAAAGGGGCCGCTCGGCTTCCCGGTGGTCGACGTTGCGGTGACTCTGACCGACGGCAGCTTCCACAGCGTGGATTCGAGCGAGCTTGCTTTCCGCCTCGCCGGCCGCATCGCCATGCAGGAGGCTCTCGGCGAAGCGGTCCCCCACCTGCTCGAGCCGGTGCACAAGCTGGTCGTGGTGACGCCAGCGTCGGCGACCAGCCGCGTGTCGTCGGCGATCGCCAGCCGCCGCGGCCAGATGCTCGGCATGGGACCGCGCGAGGGATGGACCGGGTGGGACCGGATCGAGGCCCTCGTCCCGGAGGCCGAGCTTGGCGGTCTCGAGGCCGAGCTGAGGTCGATGAGCCAGGGCCTTGCAAGCTACGAGGCCGAGTTCGATCACCTTGCCGAACTGAGCGGACACCTCGCTGAAAAGGTCGTCCAGCAGCACGAGGCGGAACCGGCTTAGGCAAGCCCCTCGACGCTGTCGATCGGACGCCAGTCACCGAGCCCGTTCCGCGATGCGAAATCATCCGGAACGGGTTCGCCGCCGTGAATGCCATGGCTCACGTAAATGGCGTCAATCCCGTATTTGGCAGCACCAAGCATGTCCGTTGGCAGACCATCGCCGATCGCCAGCATCGATTGGAGCGGCGGGTTGCCGGCAAGGGCGCGGGCATGATCATAGATCGGGCCATGGGGCTTTCCGTACCATTCCACGTGCCCGCCGAATGACTCGTAAATATCTGCCAGGGCCCCGGCGCAGGCCTCCTGCCGGCTGCCATGGATCACGATCCTGTCGGGGTTGAGGCAGTGCATCACGACCCCTGACCTTGCCCATCCTTCCAGCTGGTCGAGATAGTCTCCCGGCTCGTCTCGCCATTCGTCGAGCCCGGTGCAGGCAAGCTCGGCAAAGTCGGTCGAGCGGATCATGACCCCGCGCGATGCGAGGTCCGCCCGGTCTTCCGAGGTCCCGAGGAAACCGACCGGCCTTGGTGGGCTGGTCAGCGAAACAATGCCGGCCTCACCGCTGGTCGTGACGGCGTCATAGGCTTCTCGCGGCATCCCGAGCCGTTGCAGCTGGTGCTCGACCGTCGCTGCCGGCCGGGGAGCGTTGCTCACGAATATGATCGTTCGTCCCTCTGCCTTCCAGCGGCCGAGCCGTTCCTTGACGCCTGGAAAGAGGCGCTCGCCGTTATGGACCACGCCCCACAGGTCGCAGAGGATGACCCGGTAGGCGGGGTCAAGCCCGTCGAGCCCGCTCACGTCGCGGCAACGGCCGGCTCGATTTCCTCTTCCGGCTCGCCGGAGGAAATGACCTGGGCGGCGACGAGGTCGCCGATGACGTTGAGCGTAGTCCGGCACATGTCGAGGAAACGATCGACGCCGAGAACCAGCGCAATCGCCTCGGGCTGGACCCCAACCATCGCCAGGATGAGCGCGACGACCGGGAGCGAACCGGCCGGGACGCCGGCGGTGCCGATGCCGCCGAGAATGCAGACGAGCATCACCATCAGCTGCTGGCCGAGGCTAAGGTCGATGCCGAAGAATTGGGCGAGGAAAATGACCGTGACGCCCTCGAACATCGCCGTGCCGTTCTGGTTGGCGGTAGCGCCGATCGTGAGGACGAAGCGGGCCACCCTTGGCGGCAGGCGGAGCTGCTCGTCGGCGACCTTCAGCGAGGTTGGAAGCGTGGCGTTCGACGAGGCCGTCGAAAATGCCATCAGGCTGGCTTCCTGGGTTTCGCGGAAGAAGTGGACCGGGTTTTTCTTGCCGAGGAAGGCGAGGAGCGCCGGGAATACCACGAACATCTGGATCGCCAGCGCGAGCAGTACCACGCCGACATAGGCCGAGAGGCGGACGAGCAGTTCCCAGCCGAACAGCGCCGCGAGGTTGAACATGAAGCAGGCCACCGCGAGCGGCGCCAGCCGGATGACGATCATGATCAGCCGCATCGTCACGTCGAACAGCCCTTCGAAGGCGCGCTTCAAGGTCCGGGATTCGGGAGTATCGGTGATGAGGAGGCCAATGCCGAAGAAGAGCGCGAAGAACATTACCGAGAGGATCGCGCTGTTCGACCCGAGCGCCTCGACCAGGTTGCTGGGGACGATGTTGACGAAGGCCTCGATGCCCTGTGGCTGTTCCGCACCCGACTGGACGATCTCGCTCGCCCGCCCCGAGGACTGTTCCAGCATCACCGCTGCAGCCTCCCGGTCGACTCCGGCGCCCGGTTGCAGGAGGTTGACGATGACGAGGCTGACCGCGACCGCGATCGAGGATACCGCCACCGTGTATATGAGCGTCCTGATACCTACCCGCTTCAAGGACCGTACCTCGCCCATCTCCGCGATGCCGACGATCAGCGCCGAGAAGAGCAGCGGGATCACCAGCATGAACAGCAGGCGAAGGAAGACCTGTCCGATCGGCGTCGTCACGTAGGTGGTGACGAACTCGACCCATGCCGCGTCGCGCTGGACCGTATAGGCGATCAGCCCCAGGACCAGGCCGGCAAGGAAGCCGATCAGCATTTTCCACTGCAGCGACAAGCCCTTCGAAGCGGTGGTTGTCGTCATCGGCTTCCCCTTGTTTTCTCAATAGTGCCGCGCAATCGCGGGCCGACAGCCTATCGTCAAGCGCCCGCGGTCCCGAACGGGTCGTCGATCGAGGACGGCGGCGTGCTGAAATAGCGGGGCCCGGAGCCAGTCATGTAGAAACAGTCCTCCAGGCGAACGCCATATTTCCCGGGAATATAAATGCCCGGCTCGTTCGAGAAGCACATGCCAGGTGCGAGCGGCGTCATCTCGCCGTGGACGAGGTTCACCGGTTCATGGCCTTCCATGCCGATCCCGTGTCCAGTCCGGTGCGACGTTCCGGGAAGCTTGTAGCCCGGCCCATAGCCCCAGCTCTCGTAAGTGGCGCGGACGGCATCATCGACGCTTCCGGCGGTCGCCCCGATCTTTGCTGCTGCAAAGGCGATGTCCTGGCCTCGGCGGACCTGGTCCCAGAGCTTGCGCTGGTCGGGGGTCGGGTCGGCGCCCCAGACATAGCTGCGCGAGATGTCCGACTGGTAGCCATGGACCGTGCAGCCACAGTCGAACAGCATGTTGATCCCCCTTTGGACCTGCTGCGGCCGTCGGCTGCCATGGGGATAGGCCGTCCCTTCCCCGGTCAGGACCAGCTGGAACTCGGGTTGGGCGCCGTTCGCGATCGTTGCCGCCTCGATGATCGCTCCAATGTCCCGCGGGGTCATCCCGGCCGTAACCTTCGGAAACGAGTCGCGATAGGCCGCGATCATGATGTCGGAGGCGGCCTGCATCAGCGCCAGTTCTGCAGCCGACTTGTACATCCTGCATCCGCGGACGACCGGATCGGCGCTGACCAGCCTTGCCCCCGGCAGCTGGCTATTGAGCCGGTCGACGATGAAGAAGCGGTTTGTCTCCTCCATCCCGATCGGCGCGCCCGCGACGCCCCGCTCCCTTAGAAAGTCCGCGACGAGCTTGAGCGGCTCCTCGTCCTCGTCCCAGGTCCGGATCTCGGCTGCTATCCCGAGGCTTTCCTCGACGGACGGCCGCTCGAAGAAGGGAGTGACGATGATTGGATTGCCGGAAACCGGGATTACGGTGCCGGTCAGCCTCTCGGACCGCCACCACTGGACCCCGGTGAAATAATCGAGGCTCGGGCCGGATTCGATGACGACGGCACCAATGCCATTGGCTTCCATCAGTGCCTGGGCTTTCGCGATCCGCTGGAGATGCTCCTCCCTGCCGATCGGCGGCGGGAGGCTGGTGGCGGGCGTGGCGGACTTGAGCTCCTGCACGGCGCCGCGGGCCTTTCCGGTCAGCGGAATGGCAGCCATGGCGCCCATGGCAAGCATCAGCTGGCGACGATCGAGCTTCATTAGGCGTCCCCCGGAGATAATCTCGTGCCGCCATCTGTTGCATGTTGAAGCGGGATACGCCAGCTACGCGCGCCCATGCCCATTCACCTGCCACAGGACGCCAGCGGCCGGCGCCGCGCCGGCCCAAGGGAGACCGTCATCCTGCTGGCGGCGCTGATGGCGCTAAACGCATTTGCAATCGACGCGATGATCCCGGCGCTTCCGGACATCGGGGCCGAGCTCGGCGTATCGGAAGAGAACCGCCGCCAGCTGGTGGTGATCGCCTATTTCTTCGGCTTCGGGATCGGGCAGCTGTTCTGGGGACCGCTTTCCGACCGTTTCGGGCGAAAGCCGATCCTTGCCTGCGGCGTCGCCCTCTATGCCGCATTCGCCATGATCTGCGCCATCGCGGCAAGCTTCGAGCTCCTCATCGCGAGCCGCTTTGCAATGGGGGCATCGGCGGCGGTGACGCGGGTCCTCGTCACCGCGATGGTCCGCGACCTGTTCGAGGGCGAGGAAATGGCGCGCATCATGAGCCTCGTTTTCATGGTTTTCATGGCGGTGCCGATGCTGGCGCCCAACATCGGCCAGGCGATCCTGTGGTTTGCCGACTGGCGAGCCATCTTCGTCGTGCTCGCCGCCTACGGCTCGCTGGTATGGGTCTGGGGCTACGCCAAGCTGCCCGAGACGCTTCGCCCCGAATATCGCCAGGAGATCGATGCCGCGACCATCTGGAAGAGTTTCCGGATCGCGGCGCGCGACCGGCTATCCGCGGGCTACACCGTCGCGATGACTGCCGTCTTCGGCGCGCTAACCGCCTATATTTCCTCGATCCAGCAGATCGTTTTCGACGTGTTCGACGCCGGTCACCTGATCGGAATCATCTTTGCCGCGATCGCGGCCCCGATGGTCGTTGCAAGCTGGGGCAACAGCAAGGTGGTTGGACGGTTCGGCCTGAGGCGCACCGGCCACGCCGGGATCATTGCCTTCGTCCTTGCATCAACGCTCCATATCCTCGTCGCGGAGAGCATCGACGAGCCGCTGTGGCTGTTCGTGCTGCTGATGCAGCTGAGTTTCGTCAGCTTTGCCTTCACGACTTCGAACTTCGGAACGCTGGCGATGACCAACATGGCGCCGATCGCTGGCACCGCCTCGTCGCTCCAGGGCGTGACCGGGACGATCGGCGGGGCGTTGATCGGCCTCGTCATCGGCCAGGCCTTCGATGGGACGCAGCTGCCCTTCCTGGTCGGCTGCGCGACCTGCGGAGCTGTCGCTCTACTGGTCGTGCTCTGGACCGAAAATGGCAGGCTATTTGCCGCGATCGGCCGTCCCGAGGAGGAAGAAGAACGGGTGGAGGCAAGGCCCCCACCCGAACCGGACTTCTAAATCAGGGGAGTGATCACTCCGAATCGTCGTCGGGCCCTGCGCCAACCATCAGCGCCTCGCCGACCTCCTCGGTCTTCCCACGGACCGCATTCTCGATGCGCCGGGCCATGTCCGGATTGTCCTTGAGGAACTGCTTGGCATTCTCACGGCCCTGGCCGATCCGCTGGCTGTCATAGCTGAACCAGGACCCGGACTTGTCGATCAGCCCCGTCTTGACGCCGAGGTCGAGGATCTCG
>CAZQLI010000090.1:0-7735 GCA_964594145.1 uncultured Sphingomonas sp.
GATTGCTGCGACGCGCCCTTGAGTTCCGCCTGTCCGAGGGATCCTGCGCCGGGCATTTCTCTTTCGATCACGAACTGGGGCATGGCTTGGCACTCCGGTCGTTGACGAACTGGATCATGCGTTGGCTCGCGGTGCGAGTCCAGCGCTCGCCTGTTGCCCAGCTCCTATTCGGTCCTGATCTCGTCGGGCGGCGGCAGGGCAGGGGCCGGCGAGTTGCACCCGAGCAGCGAGTCGAGGCTGCCAAGCGTCGCAGCGCCGCGGCGCGGGAAGAGCAGCAGCCGGCTCCGCAGTTCCACTTCGCGCAGCGGTACGCGATAATCACAGTGCTGCCCGTTGCGCGGGCTATTCTGGTCCATGATGAAGGCGCTCATCCTGCCGTCCGCCAGGGCGATTACCTTCCAATAGCCCGAGGGGACCCGGTGATAGGAGGGTCCTGCCGGGAGCTCCTTCATGCGCCTCTCGAACAGCGGGCCGGTGTAAACGTAGAGCGGTCCGCCAGTCTGCAGCGTCACGCTTCGTTCCCAGCGCTCCAACCGCTGCCAGGGGCCCTGGTTCAATGCCGATGCCTGCGGCGTCATGTTGGAATTGAAATTGGTGTCGTCCCATTGCGGCGTTCCCGAGAAGGCCGCGAGCGGCGCCTGGTGGCCATGGTCGATATTCAGAGCGGCCGGCGCTCCCGAGTAATGGGCCTCGTCGAGGGTTTCGGATTGGTCGAGCCACGGGTCGATCCGGTAGTTTCGCTGGTCCTGGGACGCAGCGATCGTCTGCGGCGTGACCCGGTAGGCGACCCAGTCGGCAAGCCGCGTGATGTCATTGGAAGAGAGGGTATAGATCTCCCGGACGATCGTATCATTGGTAGCAGGGGCTCCCAGCGGGCAGCCCCAGAGGCAATGGAAGGTATAAAGTTCGCTGTCGGCGGCCTTGGCGGACGCACCAAGGAATGTAATGCCGGCGAACAAGATGGCCAGCTTGCGCATAAATGCCTCCCCGCGGTGCTCGGCACGGGACCCGTCTTAATCCGGCCTCTCGCGAAGATATAGCGCCGTTGTTCAAAGCCTATCCGGCTGGAGCGGGGAGCGGTCCTCGTCGACCATTCCGCGCCGGCAGCGTAAGTCCGAGCGCGCCGGCGGCGGCAGCCGCCCGACGCTTGCGCCTTGCCACTTTTTTCAGGCGCGACGCGATCGACTTCGCCTTTGCAAATATCTCGCCGTCCACTTCGTCGAACTCCTTGTCCGACGAGTAGAAGGCGAAGCCCCCGGGGACACGAACCGCGACCCCGACGACCCTTCGGTCAAACTCCACTGCAAATCTCTGCATGGACATTGTCTCATCTCCCGGCGAGCGGGCTGCAGCTGCCGGCTGCCATTCGGGGCGCCGGTGCGCCGCCCGATCCTCGTCCTTGCCGATGTTAAGCCATGCTTGCCCGCGCTGGGGCGGGAAGCGCTCGAACAATTACGGGCCCCGGACGCGCTGCCATGTCCCCGGGCGCGCGCCTGGGGCCTTAGGCCCGTGCGGTACTGCTCCCGGGATGGACCTGTGGTCGTCCCGGCCTCATCTGGTTCGACATATCTTCAACATGGCCAAAGAGCGCCGAGGATCAAGGGCCCGCGGCAATTCTCCGGAGCGGGCCTGGGCGAAGAGTCGCCGGCTGGCCCGCTATCCATTCGCTCCCACCGGCTCATCTTCATGGGCCGGGACGGCCAAGGAGGATGTCCCTTAAGACGAGCGCATTGTTATGGCGCTCGTCCCTTGCGCCATAAAGCAAGCTAAGCTTCCCGGACCGCGCCATGCGTCGCAACCTGTCGAGGACATCCTGCTGGCCCGCCAGCTGCGCCCGGTAGCGCTTTTGGAACTCGTCCCACCGCCCGGGGTCATGGCCGAACCAGCGCCGCAGTTCTGCGCCCGGCGCGATCTCGCGAAGCCACTCGTCGAGCCTAGCCTCCTCCTTGCTGACGCCGCGCGGCCAGAGCCCGTCGACGAGGACCCGCTTGCCGTCCCCGGCGGCGGGCTTTTCGTAGACCCGCTTGGTGGCGACGTTTCCGGCGGGAATCGCGCCTGTCATTGCCCGGCCATTCCCCGGGGCGGCCGGGTGCCTGGTGCCACGGTCGCTCGCTCCAGTTCGACCTCGGCGCGCAGACCCTCGAGGTCCCGGTTGATGACGACTGTCGCCATTTTCCTTCCCGCCTTGAAGTAGCTGACGGCGCAGTCCTCGCGCTCGATGGAACCATCTACCTCCAGCCGGTCCCATCCTTTCGCGTGGCCGACATAAGCGATGGCAAGGCCATGTTGCTCGGTCCAGAAAAAGGGCACGGTATCGAATGGCTCGCCCATTCCGAGCATGTTGCGCGCAGCAGTCTGGCCCTGGCGCTCGGCAACCACGAAATGCTCGATCCGGATCGCCTCGCCGCTGTGCGAATCGGGCCAGCGAGCGATGTCGCCGGCAGCGTAGACGTCGCTTGCACTTGTCTGGAGGAACTGGTCGACCATGACCCCGCGGTCGGTGTCCAGCCCTGCAGCTTCGGCCAGGGCGGTCTCGGGATGAACGCCGATGCCGATGATGACGAGGTCTGCCTCGAGCCGGCTGCCATCGTCGAGCTGGACCGAGGCCTCGTCGATCGCGGTCACCGTCCTACCCATCAAGAAACTGACGTCATGACGTTCGTGGAGCCTGCGCAGGTGGGAGCCGAGCTCGGGCCCGAGCACCCCGGCCATCGGGACCTCCTCGCGCCCGACGACGGTGACATCGAGGCCCCGGGTCCGCAGCGACGAGGCGACCTCGAGGCCGATGAAGCCGGAACCGATCACCACGGCCTTCGCCGCTTTTGCGGCTGCTGCTGCGAGCGCCCGGCTGTCGTCGAGAGTTCTTAGGTAATGGACATGGGGAAGATCGGCGCCTGGAACATCCAGCTTCACCGGGCCAGCGCCGGTCGCGAGAAGCAGGGCGCCATAGCGTTGGCTCGAGCCATCCTCGAGAAAAACCTGGCGCGAGGCGGTGTCAACGCGGCTCACCCTGGAATTGAGCCGCACTGAAATGCGCTTGCTGTCGTAAAATTCCGGCGATCGCAGGAGCGTCCATTCCTCGGGCGCCTTTCCGGCGAGATAGTCCTTGGAGAGGTTGGGACGGTCGCAGGGAAGCTCGGTATCGGCGCTGAAGATGGTGATCGACCCTTCATAGCCTTCGCGGCGAAGGGTTTCGGCGGCCGCGTTACCGGCGGCACCGCCGCCGACGATGAGGACGGACTCCGGCTCGCGGCGGGCAGGCCGGGAAGCGCGGGCTTCGGCGGATTTCCTGCCGGTAACGAACAGCCGGTCGCCGCGGATATCGACTTGCCAGCAGGGTAAGGGGTCGAGTGCCGGGGCCCTGAGCGGTTCGCCGGTCCGAAGGTCGAAGCACGCGTGGTGCCAGGGGCACCGCACCGTTTCGCCGTCGAGCAGCCCTTCCGCGAGCGGTCCGCCATAATGGGTGCAAGAAGCGCCGACCGCGAAATATTCCGCGCCCCGCCGAACGAGGAGGACGGCCTCGTCTCCGACATGGCCGCCCAGCATGCCACCGTCCTCGAGGTCGGCTTTTGCAACCCCGGCCGAAAGGTCGGGCCCGACGGGGCCCGCAGTGGCGTTGCTCATTTCTTCCTCCGCAACTTTCAATGCGGGGGCAAAGGCCATTCTCTAGCGAGCGACTTTCAGCACGGCCTTCATCCCCGGATGATAGATACAATAGATGCTGATCGAGCCGGCACGCCGGAGCTTCACCGTCGCGCTCTCTCCTGGAGCGAGGTCGACATTGAAGCTCTTGTCCCTGGCCGTCGCGGTGTGCTTCACCATGTCCCGGTTGACCCACCGGATGGTGTCACCGACCTTCACATTGTTGGGCAGTGGGCCGAACTTCATCTTGTCGATGATGACCATGTGCTGCCGGGGGGCGGCAAGCGCCGCCGGCGCCGGCAACGACGCGACCGCCGCCAATGCCGCTACCGCCGGCAAGCCGGCTCGCCAGAAGGTCATGGCAGGCTCTTGGCGAGCGCCTCGGCATGCTTCTGATGCTCTTCGAACAGGGCAAGGCCACTCGTAAGCAATGATTTGAGCTCGGCATTCTGGGCCGAAGGGATCAGCGTTCCCTGGAGTGCCTGGTTGACGGTCCGGTGATAGGCGATCTCGTTACCGACATAGGCACGGTCGAAATCTGCGCCGTCCAGTTCCTGGAGTTCCTTTGCCGTCTTTGCCGACTGGCTGGAAAGCGCCTCGCTGGTGGCGTTCGGCTGCGGCGTTACGCCGAGCTTCTTGACGAGGGCGAGTGCCTTCTCGTTCACCGCAGCATGGTCGCGCACCATCGTCTCGGCGAAGGCGCGGACTGCGCTGTTCTTCGACTTGGTCAGTGCGAGCTTCCCGGCCTCGAGGTCGAGCTGGCCCGCCGTATAGGCGATATGCGCGATCTGGGCATCGCTCGGCCCCTGCGGTTCGGCAGCTGCGATCGGCCAGCTGATCATCAGCAATGCCGTTGCGCAGCCGAGCGATAATTTGCGTATCATGACCTTTTCCTCCTTTTGGGTTTTCCCGGAAACTTTGATGCCAGCGGACCAAGCGAGGTTCCCGCCGGGGAATCTCGGCGGCGGGGGCAAGCCCATCACCGTCCTTTTTTGCCCGGCCGGGCCAGGAGAGCCGCAATTGGCGGCAGTTGACAGGGACCATCGCCGGTCCCACCTTAAGGTCATGCATTGCGGAGCAATCTTCAGGCGATTTCTGGCCCATTCGGGACAGCTGCTCGCGGGCGTTTAGCCCCAGGCCCTGGCGGCGTCGGCCGGGCGGGTCTGGGGGATCCAGTCGAAAATTCCAATAACCTCCTGGTGGGAGGTTTCGCGTGCGCCGAGGCGTACGCCCAACCCGCATGGTGAAGTTCCAATGGTAAAGACAGCGCGCAAATCGGGGGCCAAGCCGCCGATCCATATTTCCGAAACGGATTACGACCTCATTTCGAACCACGCGCTTCGTCTCGAGGCGAAGGCTCCGCTGGTCGCCAAGATGCTCCTCGACGAGATGAACCGTGCCTATGTGCACCCGGCCGACCAGCTGCCCAAGGGCGTCGTGACCCTCGGGTCCACCGTCACCTTTGCGGGCGACGATGTCGCCAACGAGCGGCGCGTCAAAATCGTCCTTCCGGGCGAAGCGGATATCGAGAGCGGATCGCTGTCGATCCTTTCCCAGGTGGGGGCGGGCCTCATCGGCCTCAAGGCCGGCCAATCGATCAACTGGCCCTGCCCGGACGGGCGTCCGCGAACGTTGCACGTGATCAGCGTTGAACCTCCGGTCGAGGCGACCGAACCGAACGAGATACCGCGGGTCGGGTGAACCCCCGGGGAACCTTCGGCTGCGCTCGCCATCAAATGTCGTGACGCCAAGCTGGAGGTGCCCGTGGAATTTCTCGAACGTGACTTTTCGGAACGCGTTGATGGTCCGCTCGACGGCGGCGAATGCGCCAGTTCGGCAGAGAAGGTCGAGGAGGCGGTCCGCGCGCTGATCGCCGCCACCGGTGACGATCCCTTCCGGGAGGGGCT
Source organism: uncultured Sphingomonas sp. (assembly GCA_964594145.1). Classification (GTDB taxonomy): domain Bacteria; phylum Pseudomonadota; class Alphaproteobacteria; order Sphingomonadales; family Sphingomonadaceae; genus Sphingomicrobium. The sequence continues at coordinate 5,550 of CAZQLI010000090.1, forward strand.
TCGCGACACGCCTGCCCGTGTTGCCCGGGCCTATGGCGAGTGGTTTTCCGGTTATTCAGTCGATCCGGCCGCGCTCCTTCGCTGCGTCTTCACGGAAGCCGAGGATTATGACGAGACGGTGCTGCTTCGTGACATCCCGTTCGTGTCGACCTGTGAGCATCACATGGCACCGATCACCGGGAAGGCGCATGTAGCCTATCGCCCCAACGGCCGGGTCGTCGGGATTTCCAAGCTGTCGCGGCTCGTCGAGGCCTACGCCCGCCGGCTCCAGCTCCAGGAACGCTTTACCCGCCAGGTTGCCCAGACGATCGACGAGGTACTCGAACCAAGGGGCGTAGCCGTCGTCGTCGAGGCCAGCCACGGCTGCATGTCGACCAGGGGCGTCAACCAGCACGGCGTCTCGATGGTAACCAACTGCTGGCTGGGTGAATTCAGGAACGAGCCCGATCTCCGCCGCGAACTGATGAGCTCGATTCGCGGCTGCACGGGCCTTTGAGGGAGGCATGAGGTGAACGCGCAGGCAAGACTGGCCTATGAAGCGATGGATGACCTGGAACTTGCCCGCAGGCTCGATGCCAGGGACCCGGAGGCGGTTCGCCTGGTCACGATGCGCAACAACCAGCGGATGTTCCGGACTGCCTGGAGCATATTAAAGCACCGGGCCGACGCGGAAGACGCCGTCCAGAGCGCCTATCTCCGCGCGTTCGCTGCAATCGGCTCGTTCGAGGGCCGCTCGTCACTTTCGACCTGGCTTACCCGTATCGTCATCAACGAAGCGCTCGGCCGGCAGCGTGCCGCCAGCCGAAGGAAGGCCCAGCTCGATGAAAACTCCGTCACCCAACTCCAGGACTACCGGGAAAAACTCATGCGCGGATCCACAAGCGGAACCTCGCCGGAAACCGAACTTGCAAGGGTCCAGGTGCGCCGGATGCTAGAGGAAGCCATTTCGGCACTCTCCACGGACTTCCGAATGGTCTTCGTTCTTCGAGAGGTCGAAGGCCTCTCGGTGGAGGAGACCGCGGAAGCGCTCAATCTCAAGGCGGCCACGGTGAAGACGCGCCATCTGCGTGCCCGCCGCCGCCTGCAGCAGGCGCTCGCCCCCGAGCTGCAGGCGGCCCTTGCAGATTCCTTTGCCTTCGCCGGCGGGGACTGCGAGGCCCTGACCCAGAGGGTCATCGATGCCTGGTGCCACGGCACGCAGGACATCTAGGACGGCCTTCTCATGACCAGTCGCGCCGCGGCCTTGCGGCGGGCAAGGACTTAAGCCTCGTCTATCCGCACGGTCCCTCGGCCACCCATTGTCTCGTCGAGGCTGATCGGGCCGGGCCCGGCAAACACGAGGTAAAGGAAGACGAAGCAGTAAAGGATCGCTGCGTCGCCGCCGTTGTTCACCGGGAAGGCGTTCTGCGGGGCATGGGCATACCAATAGGCGACGGCCATCGTGCCCGAGGCGATGAAAGCCGCGGGGCGGGTGAACAGCCCGAGGACCAGCAGGGCACCGGCAACCAGCTCGACGATGCCGGCAATGGCGCCGGGATTGTCGAGTGCCCAGCCCATTCCGGCCGCCTGGCCGGCCGGGAAGCTCAGGAACTTCTGGGTTCCATGTTCAATGAAGATCAGCCCTGACGCGATCCTGAGGACGCTTAGCATTGTCGGCGAATATTGGGTCAGGCGGTCAAACATCGTCGCGGCCTTTCCTTGCGCTCTGGTTGCCCGGGAGCGCGATCGACGGAGGGTCGCTGGCCGGAAACGTCTCTTCCAGCGCCTCGTCGAGCAGCCGCTCGCGGTGCCTGACCCAGTCGGCGTCCGGCCGCTGTTCGGGCGCCCCGGTTGTCGTTGGCCGCGGTCCCGGCGTCAAGATGCTCTCCGCTGTGGCAGTGCATAGGCAATGAGCTCGTCACCAATGGGGGTTTCCATGAAATGGTGGCCACCCGCCATGATCAGCACATATTGCCTGCCGTTTGCTTCATAGGTCATCGGCGTTGCCTGTCCCCCGCCTGGGAGCGCATCATGCCACAGCGACTTGCCGGTGCGAAGGTCGATTGCCCTCATCAGATTGTCGGTCGCAGCCGAGATGAAGATGAGGCCGCTCGCGGTGACGACCGCCCCGCCGTTGTTCGGCGTGCCGATCTCGAACGGGAGGCCGGAGGGTATCCCGAACGGCCCGTTCCGGCGAGCGGTCCCAT
>CAZQLI010000091.1:0-7652 GCA_964594145.1 uncultured Sphingomonas sp.
GGAGCTGGTCTACAATGGCTTCTGGTTCTCGCCCGAGCGAGAGATGCTGCAGGCGGCGATCGACCATAGCCAGGCCAAGGTCGACGGGACGGTGCGCCTCAAGCTCTACAAGGGCGGCGTGCACATCACCGGCCGCAAGTCGCCGCACAGCCTCTACAGCGAGCAGCATGTCACCTTCGAGGACGATGCCGGGGCCTATGACCAGCGTGACGCCGAGGGCTTCATCAGGCTCAACGCGCTTCGCCTGAGGCTGCTCGGGAGGCGCGACCGCGGGTGATCCGCGCGCCGCACCTTCTCGCCGAGACGCCGGCAGCCGCCGCGCTGCCAAGGGGCGCCCCGCGGCCCTGGTGGGAAGGCCGCCCGTTCGTCGCGGCCATGATCCTTCTTGCGCTGGGGCCGCTCATTTACCCGACGATCCCGCCGATCGTCGACATCGGCGGGCACATGGGGCGCTACAAGGTCGCCTCCGAGATCGCGACCAACTCGACGCTCCAGCAATGGTTCTCGTTCCGCTGGCTCCCGATCGGCAATCTTGGCGTCGACATCCTCGTCGTTCCCATGTCGAAGCTGATCGGCGTGGAGCTGGCGACCAAGCTCGTCGTCATGGCGATCCCCGCCATGACCGTCGCCGGGATGCTGTGGGTGGCGCGGGAGGTGAACAACCGCCTACCGCCCACGGTCGCCTTTGCGCTGCCTTTGGCCTTTGGCCATCCTTTCATGTTCGGCTTCGTCAATTTTGCATTGTCGATGGCGCTCGCCTTCGTGGCCTTCGGCCTGTGGCTGAGGCTTGGAAGGCTGGGCAAGACGAGGCTCCGCGCCGCCCTGTTCGTCCCGATCAGCTTTGCAGTCTATTTTGCCCATGCCTTCGGCTGGGGAACGCTCGGCCTCCTCTGCTTTTCGGCGGAGGCGGTCCGCCAGCACGACCAGGGCAAGAGCTGGTGGATGTCGATCATCCGCGCCGGGGTCCATGCCTCCTCGATGGCGCTTCCAATGCTTCTCATCCTCATGTGGCGGAGCGAGGCGACCGGCGGTCTCACCCGCCGCTGGTTCGACTGGGAATATAAGTGGGAATATCTGCTTCGGATGTTCCGCGACCGCTGGGAGACGTTCGACATTGCCTGCGCCGCGATCGTCCTCCTGGTGCCGCTGTTCGCCCTCGTCCATCCCCGGCTGACGCTTTCGCGTAACCTTGCCTTCTCCGGGCTGGTCCTTGCTGCAACCTATGTCCTTCTTCCCCGCATCGTGTTCGGCTCCGCTTATGCCGACATGAGGCTGGTTCCCTACGCCGCCGCCATCTTCGTCCTCGCGGTACGCTTCAAGCGCGACACGCAATTTCCGCTGGCGACCTGGCTCGCGGTCGCTGCCATGGGCTTTCTTGCGGTCCGGCTGGGCGCGACCACCGCAAGCCTCGGCATCGCCGGAGCCAAGCAGGCCGAGCAATTGAGCGTCCTCGACCAGGTCGAGAAAGGCTCGAGGGTCGCGGTGCTGGTCTGGGACGAATGCGAGCAGTGGCCGCTTCGCCGTTCCGATCACCTGGGCGCGATCGCGACCGTGAGGAAGGACGCCTACACCAACGACCATTGGCCGATGGCAGGCTCGAGCCTTTTGAAGGTCCGCTACCCGGAGGCCGGCTGGTTCCAGTTCGATCCTTCCCAGATCGTCCGCGATCCCGGGTGCCGCCACGAGGGATGGTCAGTATATACCGCTCTCTACAATCTTCCCAACGAGGCGTTCGACTATCTCTGGCTGCTCGACATGCGCCCGATCCCGCGGGACTGGGTCGATGGCTGGGAACCCGCCGCCGTTGCCCGGGACTCGATCCTGCTGAAGCGCGTCAGCCCTGGCGAGGACGGCGAAGGACCGCGACGAGACTGACGCCGAACGGCATCGGAACCCGTCCAACCAGGCCGCGCTCAAGCCCGAATATTGCCTCAAGAATGCGATTTACCGGCGCCGGCGGAAGCGCATCGTCGCTGTCGTCCTTGCCGGTCAGCTTTCCGAGCAGCCTCACCGCTGCGATCGGCGGGAAGAGCAGGGTGTTGAACGGCGACAATAGCTCGATCTCGTAGCCGGCTTCCCTCGCCAGCCTGGCGATTTCATCCTTGCGGTACCGCCGGTGATGGTGGTGCGCCGCATCATGCGCGCTCCACATCCAGGGGTTGATCGGGACGGTGAGGAGGAGTGCCCCGCCCCGCTTCAGCAGGCCAAGGATCGCGCCAAGCGAGGCGCTGTCGTCGCTCACATGCTCGAGGACATCGAGCAGCGCGACGAGGTCGTAGCTTTCTTGCGGGAACATCGCGAGGTCGGGAAGCGCGGCTTCGACCACGGGCTTTCCAAGCCGCTCGCTTGCAAGTCCGCGGGCTACGGGATCGAGCTCGCTCGCTTCCACCTCGCCAAAGCGCGAGAGCATCGCAAGATTATGGCCGGTTCCCGCGCCGAGCTCGAGGATCCGTGCATTTTGCGGGGGCTGGACGATGCGCTCGATCACCCCGTCGAGGATCCGCCGCCTGGCGGTGAACCACCAGTGCTGGCCGTCGAGCCTTGCCATCTGCTCATAGACCTTGCGCTCCATCACTCGTCCCCGATGGTTTCGCGGACGACGTAGAGCGGGCGCCCCTTGGTCTCCGTGAGGATGCGGCCGACATATTCGCCCAGCACGCCGAGCGAGAGGAGCTGCAGTCCTCCAAGGAGGAGCACTGCGACAATCAGCGAGGCATAGCCCGGGACATCGCTTCCAAGGGTGATGGTCCTCACGATAATGTAGAAGGCGTAGGCGAGGGCGCCGAGGGCGACGAAGGCCCCAAGATAGCTCCACACCCTCAAGGGGACGGTCGATGCCGAGGTGATGCCGTCGATCGCGAGCGTCCAGAGCTTCCAGTAGTTGAACTTGGTTCGCCCGACCTTGCGTTCCTCGCGGTGATAGAGGACGGCGGCCTGCTTGAAGCCCGCCCAGGCGAACAGCCCTTTCATGAAACGGTTGCGCTCGGGCATCCGGCGGATGACGTCGACCACCTTGCGGTCGAGCAGCCTGAAGTCGCCGGCATGCTCGGGGATCTTGTCGCTGCTGAGCCAGTTGTGCGCCCGGTAATAAAGGTCGGCGGTCAGCCGCTTTGGAAGGCTGTCGCTCTCCCGGTTGTCGCGCACGCCATAGACAACTTCGTAGCCCGAACGCCATCTTTCGATCATCTTCGGCAAGGCCTCGGGCGGGTCCTGGAGGTCGACGTCGAGCGGCACGACCGCCATGCCCCGGGCAAGGTCCAGCCCAGCGGAGAGCGCGGCTTCCTTGCCGAAGTTGCGCGACAGCGAGACGGCGCGAACGCGGGGATCGCTGGCATGGGCTTTCCGGATCTCGTCGAGCGTGCCGTCCTCGCTCCCGTCGTCGATGAACAATATCTCGAAGCTGCTTGAGACGGGGTCGTCGATCGCCTCGAGCACCGGGACGAGGCGCTCCAGGCAATGCGAAATGGCCGCTTCCTCGTCCTTGACGGGAATGACGAGGCTGAGTTCGACCATGTTCATGCGTAGACGAACTTGCGATGCAGCGTGAAAGTCAAGAGCGGGGTCAGGAAAACCATCGGGATCGTCGGCCACCAGGTCGGCCCGCCGAGCTGCTTCACGAGCAGCCAGATGAAGCCCTGGTTGACGAGATAGCCGAAGATATTGACCGCCAGGAACCTGCCCATCCGGACATGGTGGCGATCCCGGGTTCCATGGCCCCTGAAGCTGAACTCGCCGTGCGTGATGTAGCTGATCACCGAAAAGACCAGGAAGACGATCGTGAAGCTTATCATCGGGTCGATCCCGGCAAGCTCGGTGATGAGCCAGTAGCTCGCAGCGACGCCAAGCGTGATCGCGAGGCCAGCAAGCGCATAGCGCAGCAGCTGGAAAAGCACCGAGCGGCGCTCCGGCCCGATCTTGCTAAGGGTCGACTGGATCATCGGCTTGCTCTCTAGTGGCTTGTCGCTAGGACACAATCTCCGAAAATTAAGGGGGTGGGGGATGGCCGCGGACCGTTTTGCAATATTGTTCGATGCCACCGCCGAGCGCTTTTACCGCCACTGGCGGCTGGTCATCATCCTCGCCTGGCTTGCCTATATCCTCTTCATCGTCATTGGTCGCTGGGCCCAGATCCAGGCCTTCGCGCTCGGGGACACGGACGACAATCTTCGCCTGGCGCAGGTCCGCGACCTTCTCGCGGGGCAGGGCTGGTATGATCTCGTCCAGCACCGCTTCGACCCGGCCCATGGCGGCGCCAATATCCACTGGTCGCGGTTCGTCGACCTTCCGATCGCAGGCCTCATCCTGCTGCTGACGCCGATCTTCGGTGTCGGCGTCGCAGAGAAGATCGCGGTGGCGGCAGCGCCGCTCATCCCGCTCCTCATTCTCATGTTCGCCCTGGCGATCACGATGAAGCGGCTGGTGTTCGAAAAGGCCTGGCCGCTCCCGGTGATCGGCCTTCTCTGCGCCTATTCGACGATCGGCATGTTCTCGCCGCTGAGGATCGATCACCATGGATGGCAGCTGGCGCTGCTGGCCGTCGCCATCGCCGGAATGGCGGACCCGAGGCGGGCACGGGGCGGCGCTGTCCTTGGCCTTGCAACCGGCCTGTCGCTCTCGATCGGCCTTGAGATGCTCGCCTATCTCGCGCTGCTCGGCGGCGCGACCGTGCTCATCTGGGTCGCCGACGCCGAGCAGCGGCGACGGCTCGCAGCCTATGCCGGCTCGCTGGTCGCAACCACCTGCGTTGGGTTTCTCGTCTTTGCATCCGAGGCCAACCGCCAGGCGGTCTGCGATGCCCTGTCGCCAGTATGGCTGAGCGATGCGGCCGTCGGCGGCGCGGTGATGCTCGCCCTTGCAGCCACCAGGATCGGGAGCTGGAAGCTTCGTCTTGGAGCGGCGGTCGTTGGCGGCGCGATCGTCGCAGGCTTCCATGTCATCGCCTGGCCCAACTGCCTTCAGAGGCTCGAAGGGATTTCGCCCGAGGCAACCGAGCTCTGGCTCGACCATGTGCGCGAGGCAAAGCCCTTCTATCGCCATAGCTGGAGGGTCGCGGTTACCGCCATGGCGCTGCCGGTCACGGCCTTGTTCGGCTGGGCACTCCTCGTCTGGCGGGGATGGCGGCAGGGCCCGGAGGGCCGCGACCTCCTCTACCGGACCATCGCGGTCGCGCTGCCCTCGATCGCAGCGCTTGCGCTCCTCTTCTGGCAGATGCGCGCAGCTCCCGCGGCGCAGATGATGGCGCTCCCGGCGGCAACCGCCCTTGTCGCTCTCGTCGCAGCACCAATGCTGAGATCGGACAAGATGTGGAAGCATATTGCCGCGATCCTGGTCGTGGTCACTGCATTTGGTGCGACGGTGCCGGTCGCAATGCAGCTGGTGCCATCCGATCCGCCGAGCCCGAGGCGGGCCGAGGTCGCGAAGGCCAACCGGCTGTGCCCGTCGCTCGGGGCGCTTTCGGCTGTCGGCCGCCAGCCCAAGGGAATGGTGTTCACCTTCATCGACCTTGGCCCAAGGCTCATCGTTGCAACCCACCACAGCGCGGTTGGCGGCCCCTACCACCGCAATGACCGGGCAATCGCCGACGTGATGAAGGCATTCCGCGGGAGCGAGGGCGATGCCCACCGCATCGTCCGCGAATATCAGAGCGACTATCTGCTCATCTGCCCCAACATGTCGACCGCGACCATCTTCATGGCCGAGGCGAAGAAGGGCTTTTACGCGCAGCTTGCTGCCGGAAAGGTCCCGGGCTGGCTCGAGCCGGTCGAGCTGCCGGCGGATTCCCCGTTCAGGATGTACCGGGTGGTGGGCTGAAAGCTGATCGCTTAGCCGGCGAGGCCGGGCAGGCTCCGCTCGAGCCCATCGAGGACGAACTGGGCTGCCAGCGCTGCCAGGATCACGCCGAGGATCCTGGTGATCATCGCCTCCAGCTTGGCCCCGATGAGCCGCATGATCGGCCCGGCGGCGAGGAGAGCTGCGAGGGTGAGCAGCATGACCGCGGTGAGGGCTCCGAGCACCACGGCGCTCTCGGTCAAAGTATCGGCCCTTGCCGTGAGCAACATGATCGAGGCGATCGAGCCTGGCCCGGCGATCATCGGGATCGCCATCGGGAACACCGAGATATCGTCGCCCTCGGGGGTTCCCTTGATCTCCTCTGCCCGTTCCTCGCGGCGCTCGGTCCTTTTCTCGAAGACCATCTCGAGCGCGATGATGAACAGCATGATCCCGCCAGCGAGCCGGAATGCCGAGAGGCTGATCCCAAGGGTCCTGAGCAGCGGCTCTCCGAGCAGTGCGAAGAAGATGAGGATGCAGTAGGCGACGAGCGCCGAACGGATCGCCATGCGCCGGCGGTGGGCGGCATCGGTGCCTGAAGTGAGCGACGCGAAGATCGGAGCGCAGCCCGGCGGGTCGATGATCACCGCGAGCGTGATGAAGGCGGTTGTGAAAAGCTCGATCATTGGGCCCGGACGCTATCGCTGATGACCTTGTCCCAGCCCTTGCCGTTCCACAGCAGCGCCTCGACCGTCCGGCTGCCGTCAGGCCGGACCGCCCAGCGCCAGGCGAGCGTTCCGTCGCTGCTCTGGCCGCCGCCGGTCGCCGCGCCCTTGACGGTTGCCATCGGCGGCGGCGCCTTTACCGGGCCGCCGCAGCTTGCCTGGCGGGGCTTGATGTCGCCGCCCTCGGCGCGCGGCCTGGCAAGCTCGTCGCCATGGTCGAGGATCCATTTCCAGCTGCCGTCCGCCTGGCGCTTCCAGACAGTGGTGAAATAGCCGGCCGACTTTCCCCACGAGCGGATCCACGGGCCGCTGTTGACCGCGATGCTTCCATCGCAGCTCACATAGCTTTGCCCCGGCCACCAGAAGACGGCGACTTCCGGGTCCTTGCGCCCTTCGAGAAACTCCCGGGCGCTCGAGGCCTGCGGCAAAAACATGATCGCATCATCGGCCGACCATTTGCGAAAGGCGGTCCACTGGCCAAGCTTCTGCGCATCGGCGACGAATGCGCGTTCCGCCTCGATCGCACCGCCCGCGGGCGCCGCCACGAGGAGCATCAGCCCCAGGATCATAGCTGCTCCGACAAGGGATAGCCGTCCCGGCGCGCCGCCGAGACCATCGTGTTGCGGATGAGGCATGCGATCGTCATTGGACCAACCCCGCCGGGCACCGGCGTGATTGCCCCGGCGACCTTGCTCGCGGACTCAAAATCGACATCGCCGGCAAGGCGGCTTCCGCCGTCTTCCTTTGCGATCCGGTTGATCCCGACATCGATCACCGCTGCGCCGGGCTTCAGCCACTCGCCGCGGACCATTTCCGGCCGTCCGACCGCCGCCAAGACGATGTCGGCGCGGCGAACCACCTCCTCGAGGTCGCGTGTCCGGCTATGGGCAACGGTTACCGTGCAATTTTCCTGGAGGAGCAGGAGCGCCATCGGCTTTCCGACGATGTTCGAGCGGCCGATGACCACGGCTTCCTTGCCGCCGAGATCGCCAAGCGCAGAGCGCAGCAGCTTTACGCAGCCGAGCGGCGTACAGGGGACGAAGCCGTCCAGCCCGATCGCAAGGCGGCCCGCATTGACCGGGTGGAACCCGTCAACGTCCTTGTCCGGGTCGATCGCGGTGATCACCCGTGCCTCGTCGATATGGGTGGGGAGCGGAA
>CAZQLI010000092.1:0-7602 GCA_964594145.1 uncultured Sphingomonas sp.
TCCTCAACCATCTCTACGGCGGCATGGACGAGCCGGAACTCAAGATCATCGACGTCTTCATCTGCAAGCTGCGCAAGAAGCTCAGCCTTGCCTGCGGCGGCGACAATTACATCGAGACGGTGTGGGGACGCGGCTATGTGCTGCGCGACGCCGAATCCGACAGCGACCAGCAGGTCGCGGTCGCCTGACCCTTTTCTCGGGGGGGTAGAACGAAGCGGCGGAGTGCAGCAGCGCTCCGCCGTTTTGCTTTTTGGCCAAGCAAGGAGCAGCCGCTCCCCGGCAATTGGCTCAAGCGTCGACCAGGATCCGCCGCGGGCTGCGGGCAGGAATCTGCGTTGCGACCTCGACGGGCTCGGCCTCGGGCTCGTCCATCCGCCGCCAGCCATCGCGGCCGAGCCGCTCCATCGGCCGGAAACTCGCCTTGTAGGCCATGCGGTCCGATCCCTCGACCCAGTAGCCAAGATAGACGTAAGGAAGGCCAGCACGCGCCGCGCGCACGATATGGTCGAGGATGATATAGGTGCCGAGACCCTTCCTCGCTCCCTCGCTCACGTCGTAGAAGCTGTAGATCATGCTGAGGCCATCGGCCTGCTGGTCTGAAAGACAGGCACCAACCAGCCTGCCTGGTTTGCCGTCCACCGAGGGTTCGCGATACTCGATCACATAGGTCCGGACGGGGGTCTGCTCGATCATGTCGGCATAATCCTGTTCGTCCATCTCGGCCATCCCGCCGCCCGGGTGCCGCGCCGCCAGATACTGGCGCAAGAGCGCATATTGCTCGGCGGTCGCCCAGGGCCTGCAGGCATTTACCTCGAGATCCGCGTGGCGGCGCAACAGCTTTCGCTGTGTCGCGCCAGGAGCGAACTGGTCGGCGATCACTCTCACCGAAATGCAGGCCGTGCAGTCAACGCAGCTCGGGCGATAGGCTACCGACTGCGATCTCCTGAACCCGATCCGGCCAAGCGCCTCGTTGAGTTCGGCCGCGTTGCGGCCGTTGAGCTCGGTAAAAACCTTCCGTTCGATCTTGCCCGGCAGATATGGGCACGGCGACGGGTTCGTCACGAAGAACTTCGGAAAGCGAAATGGTGCGCTCAACCGGACAGCCTTTCGCAAATGGTTACGAAACTCTTTATGCTCGTCGTAAACGCGGAAGAAAAGGGTTTGGCCCGCAAAAAGAGGGTTAACGGGTTGCGGTGTGCCAAGACTGGACAGGCGAGGCCCGGCCGGCGCCCCGCCTTGCCCGCTCAGCACTGCGTTCGGCGGCGGAATTTTTCGCGGAAAAAAGAGCCGGGCGCCCGATCCTAGTCGAGCGAAGCGCGCTCGACGTTGAAGCCCGCGGCCTCGAGGCTATCGACCAGCGTATCAATGGCGCGCGCATCACGCGCCTCGCATTCGACCTCGATGACCGTGTCCTTCGCCGGCAGGCGGGTGAAGATGCGGTGGTGGTTGGTCTCGATGATGTTGACCCCGCACTCGAAGAACTTGGCGGTGATCGCCGCAAGGGCGCCCGGCCGGTCCTGCGCGGCGATCCTCAGCCGGGCGATGCGGCCGCAGCGTACCAGCTCGCGCACCAGCACATTTGCGAGGAGGTGGGTGTCGATGTTTCCGCCGCAAAGTGTTGTCCCGATCTTGCGGCCGCGGAACCTCTCGGGGTCGGCGAGCAGCGCCGCCAGCCCGGCAGCGCCGGCTCCTTCGACTACCGACTTCTCGATGGTGACCAGCATCGAGACGGCATGCTCGATATCCCGCTCCGCGACGAGGTCGATCCGGTCGACAAGGTCGCCGATGATCGCCCGGGTCAGCATGCCCGGCTCCTTTACCGCAATGCCTTCGGCGAGCGTGTCGCCGCCGATATTGCCGTGGCTTCCCTCGACGACATTTTTCATCGACGGATAAAGCTCGGCCTCGACACCAATGATCTGGATGTCCGGGCGAAGGGCCTTTGCTGCCGTTGCCACTCCGGAAATGAGCCCGCCACCGCCGATCGGGATGACCAGCGTGTCGAGGTCTGGAGCGTCCTCGAGCATCTCGATTCCGATCGTCCCGGCCCCCGCCATGATCGCCACGTCATCGAACGGGTGGACGAAGACATAGCCCTTGCTTGCCTCGAGCTCGCGGGCGTGGGCGTAAGCATCGTCGAAGCGCTCGCCGTGAAGCACGACATTGGCGCCATGGCCCTCGGTCTGCGTCACCTTGATGATCGGGGTCGACACCGGCATGACGATTGTCACGGGAATGCCCAGCCGCCTTCCATGATAGGCAACGGCCTGCGCATGATTGCCGGCAGACGCAGCGACCACGCCGCGCGACCGTTCCGCCTCGTCGAGCTGCAGCAGCTTGTTGAGAGCGCCGCGCTCCTTGTAGGCGGCGGTGAACTGGAGATTTTCAAACTTCAGCCAGACCTCGGCGTCGATGATCTCGGAAAGCGTCTGGCTCTTCATCATCGGCGTGCGGACGACCGAGCCGCGGATCCGGTCGGCTGCCGTGCGAATATCCTCGATCGTCGGGCGGGTCTTGGTAGGTGCGTCCATGCCAATTGGCCTAGACCTTCACGAGGCCGCAAACAATGCTATCCCGGGGCCCTATGAAATACAGCCTTGCAGCGCTCGGAGCGCTACTCGCCTCCAGCCCGGCGCTCGCCGACACGCTGGTCCTCAATGCCAATGGCATCCAGGTCGGTGCAGACGGAACGCTCGATCGTTTCACCGGCCTCGTCATCGACGACGACGGGAAAGTGGCAAAACTCCTGCGCGCCGGCGATCGCGTCCCGGGCGGGACATTCGACCAGCAGATCGATGCTGGCGGAAAGACCCTTCTCCCGGGGCTGATCGATGCCCATGGCCACGTCATGGGTCTTGGCACTGCCGCGCTGCAGCTCGACCTTACCGGCACCAGGTCGCTTGCCGAGCTGAAGCAGCGGGTGAGGGATTATGCCGCTGCAAACCCGAACGCGCGCTGGATCCTCGGGCGCGGCTGGAACCAGGAAGCATGGGCCGACAAGCGTTTTCCGACTGCGGCCGACATTGATGCCGTGGTCGCCGACCGCCCGGTCTGGCTCGGCCGTGTCGATGGTCATGCCGCCATTGCCAATACGGCGGCAATGAAGGCGGCCGGCATTGGACCGGGCACGGAGGCGCCTGGGGGCGGCCGCATCGAAAATGGCCTGTTCGTCGACGCTGCAATGAACCTCATCGATGCCGCGGTCCCGGCCCCTACGCCCGCGGAACTCGACCGGGCACTGGCAGAGGCGCAGCGATTGATGCTGTCGGTCGGCCTTACCGGCGTAGCTGACATGGGAACCTCGCCGGTCGACTGGCTTGCAATGAACCGAGCAGGCGCTGCCGGAACGCTCAAGGTCAGGGTCCTTGGCTATGCCGGTGGCGCGGATGCCATGCGCAGCATCAACGACGGCAGGCCAAGCGAATGGCTCTATGCCGACCGGCTCCACCTCGGCGGGGTGAAGCTCTATGCCGATGGCGCTCTCGGCTCGCGCGGCGCGCTTCTGAAGGCCCCCTACCATGACGAGCCCGCAACCCGCGGCCTTGCACTGACCAGCCAGGCCGACCTCCTCGAGCAGTCACGCGAGGCCTCGTCCCGCGGATTCCAGGTCGCGATCCATGCCATTGGCGATGCCGCAAATGCCCAGGTAATTGAAAATTACGAAAAGCTCGGCTCTTCCTGTGGCAGCGACTGCCGGTGGCGGATCGAACATGTCCAGATCATCGATCCGGCCGACATCGGCCGGTTGAAGCCCGCCGGCATCATCGCCTCGATGCAGCCGACCCACCAGACCAGCGACCGGCTGATGGCCGAGGCCCGCCTCGACCCGCCACGCCTGGCCGGCGCCTATGCCTGGCAGTCGATCGCCCGGTCAGGCGCCAGGCTTGCCTTCGGGTCCGACTTCCCGGTGGAAAGTCCCAATCCCTTCCCGGGCCTTGCCGCGGCAGTCAGCCGGCAGGACATGCAGGGCCAGCCGCCTGGCGGCTGGCACCCGGAGGAACGGGTGAGCTTCGGGCAGGCACTGGCCGGCTTCACCCGTGGCGCGGCCTATGCCGCGTTCGCGGAAAATCGGATCGGTAGCCTGGAGCCGGGCAAGTGGGCCGACTTCATCATCGTCGACCGCGATGTCAGCAGCGTCGATCCGCAGGCCCTCGCCAGGACGCAGGTGCTCCAGACATGGGTCGGCGGACAGAAATATTGGGACGCTAACGCTGCCCCGTCCGGCGAGCCCGCTCCGTGAGCATCGCCGGGGTGAGGATCTGGGGAAGCTCCTCGGGCTCCGCCTCCGCTGGTGAATACCAGAGATAAAGCGGGACGCCGGCGCGGCCGCGGGATTCGAGGAAGCGGGTGATCGACGGATCGCCATTGGTCCAGTCGCCGACGAGGATCTTCACCCCGGCCTCGTCGAGCGCGTCGCGGACTGCTTTTCGGTCGATCGCGGCCGCCTCATTGGCCTTGCAGGTGAGGCACCAGTCGGCAGTGAAATAGACGAACAGCGGACGTCCCTCGCCCCGGTAGCGTTCGACCGCGGCCTCGCTCCAGCGTTCGGTCCCGGCCGGAACCTCGATGGGTTGCTCCGAACGAGCGGGCAGGATCGCCATGGCAAGGGCGCTGCCCACTCCAAGAAGAAGCAAAGCGGCCCAGCCGCCACGGGCATGACCGGCCTGGGCGCGGCCGAAATAGGCGAGGAGCATGACCGCGAGACCGGCGAGGCCGATCCCGATCGCAAGCCCTCCCAGCCCGGCCTGGCGGTACAGCAGCCAGAGACAGGCGATGGCGGTGGCTGCCATCGGGATTGCAAGGAAATGCTGCAGGCGGATCATCCACCGCCCGGGCCTTGGAAGCATTGTCCTTAGCCCCGGCATGAAGGCAATCAGGACGAAGGGTATGGCAAGCCCGAGACCAAGCGCCGCGAAAACTGCGATCGAACCCGCGAGCGGCAGGAGCAGCGCCGTCCCGAGGGCCGCGCCGAGGAAAGGCCCGGCGCAGGGCGTCGCGACAAAGGCTGCGAGCGCGCCGGTACCAAAGCTGCCCTTGGGATCATGTTCGCCGGCCAGGACCGGCAGCTCGAACAGGTGAAGAAGATTGAGGGTGATCGCAACGGCGAGCAGCATCAGGAAAAGTATCGCCCGTGGATCCTGGAGCTGGAATGCCCATCCTGCTTCCGCCCCAGCGGCGCGAACGAGAAGCAGCGCCCCGCCAAGGGCGCCGGTGCCGATGACCGCGCCCGCGGTGTAGGCAAGCGCATCCCGCCTCGCGTGATGCGCCCAGCCGCCAGCCTTGGCGAGGTGGAGCGCCTTCAAGGCCAGGATCGGAAAGACGCAGGGCATGAGGTTGAGGAGGATCCCGCCAACGAGGGCTCCAAGCACGGCGAGGGCGATCGCACGGGTTCCAACGTCCGCGACCCTGCTCCCGCCCGCGGGCACTTCGCCCGGGGCCGCCTCGATTTCGAGCCCACGGCCGTCACCAAGGGAAAGCACGCCCCTGAGGCTCGCGGGCTCGCCGCGCCGCCGCTTGAGCTCGGCAATCAGGAGGTCGCCCTTGCGCCGGAAATCCTGCGGGGCCGCATAGTCGATCGGGCCGTCGTCAGCTGGAAAGAAATAAGGTTCATTGACCGTGACGCTTGCCGGCAGCGGGATGGCAAGCTCGATCATGTCACCGCGGAGCGCAAAGCGCGCCGGGCTTGAAAGCGGTCTCGGGAGGGCCTGGCGCCACTCGTCGAACCTTGCCCGCTGCGTCTTTTCGCCAGTGCCAATGGCAAGGTCGAGTGAGAACTCGCCTCGCTCGGGAACACAGACCTTGTCGGTGCAGGCCAGCCACTCGGCCTTCGCCCGGATCGGCAATGTGCCCCGGGCGCCGGCCGGGACCTTGAGACGCGTGAGGATCGCGTGGTCGCGCTCGTAGACATAGTTGACGATGCCCGCGACCAGCAGCCGGTCCGGCACCGGGAACCTCAGCGGTGCCAGGCTTGCGCCCTCGGGCAACTCCCACTCGATCTTCATCGGAAGACCGGCATCGCCCGGGTTCAGCCAGTAGCCGTGCCAGCCGGGATCGGTATGCATCCAGATGGCAAGCTCGACCTCGCCGCCGGGAACCGCAGGGCCTTCCGCGACCAGCTCGGGCCGGATCGCGTTGTCCCGCGGGCCAATCTGGGCCGCGAGGGGGGCGGAAAGGACCAGGAAGAAGAGGAATAGAAGCCGGCGAACCATTTCGCTTAGAGGGCCTAGCCGGCCTTTGCCTGCTAGTCGAGGTTGGGCCTCAGCCAGCGTGCGGCAAGCTCGACGTCGACCCCGCGGCGCTCGGCATAATCGTCGAGCTGGTCCTGCCCGATCCGCGACACGCCGAAATAGCTTGCTTCCGGGTGGGCGAAATAGAAGCCGGACACGGCGCTCGTCGGAAGCATCGCGAAATTCTCGGTCAGCTCGATCCCGGCCGCGTCCTTGCCGAGCAGCTGGAACAGCAGGGGCTTCAGGCTATGGTCGGGACAGGCCGGATAGCCAGGTGCCGGCCGGATCCCGCGATAGGATTCGCGGATGAGCTCCTCGTTCGAGAGATTTTCTCCCGGCGCATAGGCCCAAAGCGATGTGCGGACATGCTGGTGAAGCCGCTCGGCAAAGGCCTCGGCGAGACGGTCGGCAAGCGCCTTGAGCAGGATATCGCGATAGTCGTCATTGGCATCGACGAATTTCCTGAGGTGCGGCTCGATGCCGTGGATCGCCACTGCAAAGCCGCCGAGCCAATCCTCCTCGGAAGGGGCAATGAAGTCGGCGAGGCACATGTTGGGCCTCCCCTCGCGCTTTCGTATCTGCTGGCGGAGCATCGGCAGGCGGGTCCGCTGCCGGTCAAGGACAATGATATCGTCTCCTTCCCGGCGGACTGGCCAAAGCCCGACCCTTGCCTTGGCGGTCAGCCAGTTCTCGCTGATGATCTGGTCGAGCATCTCGCGGGCATCGTCGAACAGGCCCCTTGCGCTCTGACCCACTACCTCGTCGTCGAGAATAGCCGGATAGGTGCCGGCAAGCTCCCAGGCCCTGAAGAAGGGCGTCCAGTCGATGGTCCTTGCAATATCCTCGATCGGCCAGCTCTCGAAGCGGTGCAGTCCCGGTTTCGCAGGCCTTGGGCTTGGTTCCTTGCAGCTGGGCGAGAAGCCATTGGCGCGCGCTTCGCCCAGCGGCGCAAGGGCGTTGGTCCCCCGCCCCTCGCGGCTTTCCCGCAGGGCGCGATAATCATTGGCGGTCCGGATGATGAGCTCCTCGCGCCCGCTTCCGTCGCTGACGAGGGTGGTCGCCACCCCGACCGCGCGGCTGGCGTCCAGCACGTGGAGCACCGGGCCCGAATAGGCCGGGGCGATTCGAAGCGCGGTATGGGCACGGCTCGTGGTCGCGCCGCCGATCAGGAGCGGCCGGTCCATCGCCGCCCTGTCCATCTCCTGGGCGACTGTCACCATTTCCTCGAGCGAGGGGGTAATGAGACCCGAGAGACCGATCATTGCCGCCTGGTTTTCCTCGGCAACCTCGAGGATTCGGGTCCAGGGCACCATCACCCCGAGGTCGATCACCTCGAACCCGTTGCACTGGAGAACAACTCCGACGATGTTCTTTC
>CAZQLI010000093.1:0-7577 GCA_964594145.1 uncultured Sphingomonas sp.
CGGCGCGGCCGATGCCGCCATAGACGACCAGGCTCTGCGGGTCCTCGGCGACCTCGTCGTCGAGATTGTTCATCAGCATTCGGACCGCAGCTTCGGTGGTCCAGCTCCTGGCGCGAATGTCCTGGCCCCGCCGCGCGCGAATATGGCGGCTGTTGTCGCGTCGATCGGTCGTCACATCATGTCCCGCTTGCGAATGGTGGATTATGGCCCGCCTCTAGCGCGGGGCGGGGCTTAACCCAACTCCCCCCCGCGCCCCCGTGCCGGCCCCATCGGCACAAGCGGCCGCGGCTCAGCTGTCCAGCCCGGCAAAGATGCGCCGCTCGGGGCCTGGCAATCCCACCCAGTAGCCGAGTTCCGAAAGCTCGCTCACCCGCCAGACGCAAAGGTCGGCTGCCTTTCCTGCCTCGATCGTCCCGACCTCGTGGGCAAGGCCGAGCGCCCTGGCCGCATTGACCGTCATCCCGGCAATCGCTTCCTCGGGGCTGAGCCCGAACAGGGTGCAGGCCATGTTCATGACCAGCTGCGGGTTGAGCAGCGGCGAGGTCCCGGGATTGCAGTCGCTGGCAATGGCGATCGGAACGCCGGCGTCGCGCAGCAGCCCGACCGGTGGCTTTTTCTTCTCGTTCAGCGCGTAGAAGGCGCCCGGGAGAAGCACCGCGACTGTGCCGGAGGCAGCCATGGCCTTCGCTCCGGGAGCGTCGAGATGCTCGAGATGATCTGCCGATAGCGCCTTGTAGCGCGCGGCGAGCTCGGCCCCCTTCTGGTTCGAGAGCTGCTCGGCATGAAGCCGTACCGGGAAACCATTGGCCCTGGCCGCGGTGAAGACGCGCTCGACCTCTGCCGGGGTGAAGGCGATGCCCTCGCAAAAGGCATCGACGCTGCTTGCAATGCCGGCGCGGGCTACGGCCGGGATCATCTCCTCGGTGATCATCCGCACATAGGCTTCGCGCGCCTCGCCTTCCCTTGCTTCGGGCGGAAGCGCATGGGCTGCGAGAAGCGTCGTCACGATCCTCACCGGCTCTTCGCGCCCGATTGCCCGGGCGGCATTGAGGAGACGAATTTCCGAGGCCGTGTCGAGCCCGTAGCCGGACTTGATCTCGACCGTCGTGACACCGCCTCTCATCAGCGCGTGAAGCCGCCGCCGGGCGCTCTCCCGAAGCTCGTCGGCGCTTGCCGCCCTCGTGGCTGCCACCGTCGAGGCGATCCCGCCGCCGGCCCGCGCGATTTCCTCGTAGCTCGCGCCGGCACGGCGCATTGCATGTTCATTGGCCCTCGTCCCGCCGAACACGAGATGGGTGTGACAATCGACCAGCCCGGGGGTGATCCAGGCGCCGCCGCAGGCGACGACTTCGCGGGCCCTGAAGCCGGCAAGCTCGGTCCGCTTGCCGACTCGAACGATCCTCCCGTCATCAATTCCTATGGCGGCGTTGGGGAACAGCCCGAGAGGGTTGCCGGGGGCTGCGACCATGGTCGCGACATGGCAATCGGTGATCAGTCTGTCCCACATGACGCGTGGCATTGCGGGGCGAAGCTGCTAGTCGTCAAGCATATGAGCAGCAGCTGGCCCAATCTTTCCGAGCTGATCGTCGACAAGCGGGCCGAAGCGCCCGTCGGGCTGGTCGGGGCACCGCTCGACGCGGGCTCGGTGACACCGGGCCGCTGCGACCTTGCGCCGGCTCTTCTTCGCCAGACCCTGGGAAGGATCGGGCGCTACGACGTCGAGAGCGGCCGGGAACTCGCCAGCCTGATCGCCGATCATGGCGACGTCCCGATCGCTGGACTCAGCATCGAGGAAGCGACCCCGTCAATTGTCGACGCCTGCGCCGCGAGCGTCAAACGCCACGGACTGACCCTTCTCGTCGGCGGGAACAATGCGGTGACAAGGCCTGCGGCCCACGCAATCGGGCTGCCGCTCGACAGGGTCGGCCTCATCACGCTCGATGCCCATTTCGACATGCGCGACACCGACCAGGGGCTTGGCAATGGCAATCCGGTCCGGGCCTTGAGGGAAGACGGGCTTCCGGGACAGAATATCGCCCAGCTTGGGCTTGCCCCCTTTGCCAATTCGCAGAAGATGCACCGCGACGCCCTCGAAGGAGGCCATTTCGTCCGGACCATCGGCGAGATCAGGCGGGACGGCATCGTCGAGACGATCCAGGCCGCGCTTCGCCATGTCGACCATTGCGAGGCAATTGTGGTCGATTGCGACATCGACGTCATCGACCGCTCGCAGCTACCCGGCGCTCCGGGCGCGCGGCCGGGGGGAATGGCCAGCCATGACTTTTTCATCGCGGCGAGAATGCTCGCGGCGAGCGGCAAGGTGCGGATCGTCGACCTTACCGAGTGGGACCCGCCGCTGGACGCCTCGGCGCTGACGGCCCTTACTGCTGCCCGCTGGCTCGCCGAATGCGTCGCCGGCTTCGAACAACGACAGGCTTCCTAGCAGCTCGAAGTCGACGCCCGGCAGCGCCGACCTTCCATGAACCAGGTCGAAAATGCCTCCAGAATCGCTCCGGCGGGGCCACGGCCGGCACGCTGGACTCGTCCGCGCTTAATCGCAGGTGATTGACTCACGTTATCTTTAGTTTCACCAAAGTTAATGCGTGGGGGCGCGCGTCACTCGTTTTTCCGGCCGAGTCCCCGTTCGTGTGTAAGGGGGCACTGATGGCTGGAACGGACGGAACGTCTAGGCGAATCCAGGGATTTTTGTGCGTATCCGCGATGTTGCTGCCAGCGCCTCTGCTGGCGCAATCGGCTGCCCCGAGTCGCGAAGAACTCACTTCGATAACCACCCCGCCGGCCGAGACCCGGCCGAGCCTCAACGTCGTCGGCGAAATCGAGCGCTCGCCCTGCCCGCTTGCCGACCCGCGCTTCGCCGACGTCCGGGTGACGATCACCGACGTCCAGTTCAACGGCCTCAAGGGCGCGAGCCCGGAGGAAATGCGATCCACCTGGGCTCCCTTTGCCGGGACGGAGCAGCCAGTCGCCGTGCTCTGCGAGATCCGTGACGCCGCTGCGACCCTGCTTCGGAACAAGGGCTATCTCGCCGCGGTCCAGGTCCCCACCCAGCGCATCGAGGGCGGCGTGGTGCGGATGGAGACTCTGTTCGCCCGGGTGACGACGGTCCGCGCGCGAGGCCAGACGGATGGCGCCGAGGCCAAGCTTGCCGCCTATCTCGGCAAGCTCACCGAGGACGAATATTTCGATCGCAACCGCGCCGAGCGCTATCTCCTGCTCGCCCGCGACCTTCCCGGCTACAATGTCCAGCTGACCCTGAAGCCGGCCGGGACAGGGCCTGGCGAACTGGTCGGCGAGGTGGCGGTCCTCAGGCGCCGCTATTCGCTCGACGCCACGGTCCAGAATCTCGCGGCCGATGAGACGGGCCGCTGGGGTGGCCAGCTGAGAGCGCAGCTCTACGGGCTCACCGGCCTTGGCGATGTCACCAGCCTCTCCTTCTATTCGACGGCGGACTTCGAGGAACAGAAGATCCTCCAGCTGGCGCACAGCTTCCGCCCGGGTGCCGAGGGGCTCACCATCGACGGACAGTTCACCTACGCCTGGACAAGGCCCGACATTGGCGGCGACGAGAATACCCCCGACCTCAAGGCCAGGACCCTCTTCTGGACCGTCGGCGCCCGCTATCCCTTCGTTCGAAGCCAGTCCTCGAACCTGTGGGGCGGGATCGGCTTTGATTATGTCGACCAGAAGGTCGACTTCTTCGTCCCGCTGACCCGCGACAAGGTCAGGGTGCTATGGCTGCGCGCCGCCTGGGACGCGGTCGATCTTCGCTCGAGGCGTCCAAGGTGGCGTGCCGATGCGCTGGTCGAGCTTCGCAAGGGCCTCGACATCTTCGATGCTACCGAGAGCTGCAACGGCATTTGCGCTCCGGGCGTCATTCCCACCAGCCGGATCGACGGAAAACCCGACGCAATGGTGATCCGCGCCGCTGCGTCCGGACAGTTGGCGCTTGGCCGCGACTTCGCGATCGAGATCAGCCCAAGGGCGCAATATGCGTTCGATTCCCTGCTCTCGTTCGAGGAGTTCACCGCGGGAAATTACACCGTCGGCCGCGGCTTTGACCCGGCGACACTGAGCGGCGACAGCGGGTTCGGGCTGCAGGCCGAGATACAGGGGCCACGGATGCTGCCGTTCAAGCGGTCCGGTGTCACGGTCCAGCCCTATCTGTTCGGCGATGCCGCCTGGGTCTGGAACCGGAATGACGGGCTTGGTGCGGAGCGCCTGACATCGGCGGGTGGCGGAATCCGTGCCGAACTCAATGACCGGATGCGGCTCGACACGACAATTGCCGTGCCGCTCGAGAAAGCCGGTTTTGCCAATGAGAAAGGGGATGTTCGCCTGCTGGTCACGCTGACCGGCCGGATCCTTCCCTAGGAGGTGGTGATGCGTAACCGAATGCTGATCACGCGGGTCTCAAGCCTCGCAATCGCTGCTGCGCTTACCGCAACGGCCAGTGCCCAAAGCCTGCTCGGCGATCACGATGTGACGTTCGGAAGCGTCAACGTCCTCGAGAGCCCCGATACGACCGACCTGTTCGTCGAGACCCCGTCGGCTGTGCTCGACTGGACCCCGGATGACAATGCCATCGGCGGCGGCGAAATAATCTTCCAGCCGGTCGGAACGACCGCCAACTTTTTCGGAAGCCCCGGCTTTTCCATTCTCAACAGGATCAACGTCGCCGACCCCAGCCGGGCGGTCGCCCTCAATGGCGTCATCAACGGCCTGGTCGACGGTTCGACCGGCGGCAATATCTTCTTTTACAGCCCGTCCGGCTTCGTCGTCGGTTCGAGCGCGGTAATCAATGTCGGTTCGCTGGTGCTCAGCGCCTCGCCGATCACCGTCGACGGGAATGGAAATTTCATCAACGGCACGACCGTTGTTTTCGGGCAGGCGCCCAACCCTGCCGCGACCATCAGGACCGACGCTGGAAGCCTCATAAGTGCCCCTAACGAGGGAAGCTATGTCGCGCTGGTAGCGCCACGGGTCGAGCATCGCGGGACGATCAATGTCAACGGCGGGGCCGCACTGGTCGGCGCGGAGGGCGCGACGATCAATTTCAGGACCAGCGGGCTGTTCGACATCCAGGTCGATGTCGGGACCACCGATGCCAATGGCGTGGTCATCGATGGCGGCGTCATTACCGGTGTCGCGAGCTCCGCGGCCGGCGACAACCACCGCGTCTATGCAGTGGCCGTCCCCAAGAACACGGCGCTTACCATGCTCATTTCCGGCGGCGCCGAGCTTGGCTTCGATATCGCCGGCGCGGCGGACGTGATTGGAAACGCGGTTGTCCTCTCCGCAGGCCACGACGTCTTCTTCGGGTCGACCGGCTTCGAGCAGTCGCCTGCCAGCGGCGGACCCGGGAATATCAGCGTCGCCGATTCCACCATGACTTCCTACGTCAACGCGCAGGCCTCGGGGGACATCGACGTCAGCGCGTCTGCCGACCAGCTGATGCATTTTGCAAGCGACGTCAGCCTCTCCTCGTCGGCGGGCGACATCATGGTGCGAGCCACCGGCGATGCCGCACTGCTCGATATCGACGGCGATCTGTCCATCTCCGCCGACCGGTTCGGCGATTCGACCGGAGAGTCGGTTACCGGCGGTAAGGTCAATCTCCTCGCCCAGGGCGGCGGACAGCTGCTTGTCGATGGCGATGCCATAATCACCGCGAGTGGGCATGGCGGCGACAGTTTCGTTGCAGGGACAGCTGCCGGCAACGGGACCGGCGGCGAGATCTGGATCCAGGCCGATGCCGGCAGCGCGCTTGGCATTGGCGGCCTCCTCGCCGCTGCTGCCGATGGCTATGGTGGCCATCCCGGGACGGCCGGGGTCGATTCCGGTGACGGGCTCGGCGGGTCGGTCCATGTCCTCACGACCGGCAACGATGCCGCGCTGGCAGTAAGCGGAACAAGTTTCGTCAGCGTCTCAGGCTATGGCGGACATGGCGATGGCTCGTTCAACGAGTGTTTTGGCTGCGACGGGGCCGGAGGCACCGGAACCGGTGGCTCGATCGAGATCGGCACCGGTACTGGCAGCGGCTCGACCGCCTTTTTCGGGTCCCTCGTCACTCTGCACGCCGATGGCGAAGGCGGGATTTCGGGCGCGGACGGGACCCCGTCCGGGCTCGGCCGCGGCGGCACGGTCGACATATTCGCGGCCGGCGGCAGCCAGGTCGAGGGATTCGGGACGACCTTCGCGTCGGACCTCGTCGCAACAGCGATCGGCCAGGGCGGCGAAAGCCTCATTGAGGGGATGGCCGCTGGAAGCGGCGAGGGCGGTCTGGTCCGTATCTGGGCCGCTGCGGATTCGACCCTGGGCATCTTCGGCGATCTTGAAGCAGACGCCGACGGCCAGGGCGGCTTCAATGAATTTGGAGTCGACGGCGGCGATGGGACCGGCGGCGAGATCAACCTGTTCGTAGACGGCGGCAATGCCGTCGTCAGCGTCTTTGGAAACGCCGATCTCGAGGCCGATGGCGATGGCAGTTTCGTCAACAGCGACTGCATCGTCTGCGGCGGTATCGGCGGCGACGGCACCGGCGGCTTCGTCCATGTCTTTGGCGGGACCGGCACCGGGAACTTCATCAGCTTTGGAGGGACGCTCGACCTCTCGGCGCAGGGTTTTGGCGGCCTTGGAGCCGCCGGGGTGGCCGGGACCGGGACGGGCGGAAGCACGATCATCGGTGCACCGGCCGGTGTCTCGATCACAGCGGCTAGCGTGACCATGTCCGCAAACGGCGAAGGCGGTCTCGGATTTGGCGGCAACGGCGGCGGTGACGGCATCGGCGGAATGGCCGCCATCTATGGGGATGGTGGAAGCCTCGATGTCATCGGCGCCACCTTGCTCGATGCATCCGGCCTCGGCGGCGCGACCGAGGACGGCGGTCCCGGAGGCGCCGGCACGGGCGGCATTGCCCAGGTCCATGCCTCCGCAGCGACACTGGATTTCAACAGCCTGTTCCTCGACGGATCGGCGGAAGGCGGCAGCGCGCCCGGTGGAACCGGCGGCGATGCCATCGGCGGCGTTGCCCGGGCAAGCGCGGGCGGCGGCTCGATCCAGGTGACGGGCAACCTCGTCCTCGACGGAAGCGCGACTGGTGGCAACGGCGCCGTCGGCGGCAATGCGACCGCGCTCGTTTCGGTTCCACCGGACGAGAACCAGCCCGTCGGCGCCGGCATTTACGCAAGCGCCGGCGGCTCGGTCATGGTCGAGGGTTTCGCCGACATGGACGTCAGTGCAACCGGCGGTAATGGCTCGAACGGCAACGGCGGAAGCGCGCAGGGCGGGGAAGCAGACGTCATCGCCTATGTCGGGCAGATCGACCTCGGGACGCTGGTCGTCGACGCGAACGCGTTCGGCGGCGACGGCGGCAACGGCGGCGCCGGTGGCGATGCCCAGGGCGGCGTCGGCGACATCGCGTTCGGGTTTGGCGCAGCGCCGATCGACGGGACGATCACGCTTGGTAGCGCGATCATCAGCGCAGAAGGCCATGGTGGAAACGGCGGCGCTGGCACCGATGCCAACAGCGGCGGCGCCGGCGGTGCCGGAGGCGATGG
>CAZQLI010000094.1:0-7524 GCA_964594145.1 uncultured Sphingomonas sp.
CATGAAGACCATATCGGCGCGCTTCCCTATCTTGCAGCCGATCTCAAGGTCCCGCTTTACGCGACGCCCTTCACCGCCGGCCTGATTGCCGGAAAGCTGGAGGAGGAGGGGCTGACCGGCCAGGTCGCCCTGAAAGTGATCGAGCGCGGCGGTTCGATCGATCTCGACCCGTTCCGGGTCACCTATGTCCCGCTCGCCCATTCGATCCCCGAGGGTAATGGCCTGCTGATCGAGACTCCGTTCGGCAACGTTTTCCACACCGGTGACTGGAAGATCGACGAGACCCCGGTGCTCGGCCATCCCAGTTCCGCCGAGACCCTGACCGAGATCGGCGACCGCGGCGTCCTCGCCCTCGTATGCGATTCCACCAACGCCTTCCTCAACGAGGCCTCGGGAAGCGAGTCCTCGGTGCACGAGGCACTTCGGGAGGAGGTGCTGAAAGCCCGTGGGCGCGTTCTCATCACCACCTTCGCTTCCAACGCCGCACGCCTCGAGACCATCGGCCGAGTGGCGATCGAGACGAACCGCCGGGTGGTCGTCGCCGGCCGAAGCCTCGACCGGATCCTCAGGGTCGCAAAAGCGACCGGCTACCTGCTCGATTTCCCCGAGCCGGTCCGGTTCGACGAGGCGATGTCGCTCCCCAGGGACGAAGTGTTGATCATCGCCACTGGCGGGCAGGGCGAACCTCGGGCGGCCCTGGCGCGCATCGCCTTTGGCCAGCACGAGCTGAAGATCGGCGAGGGGGACACGGTGATCTTCTCCTCCAAGCAGATACCCGGGAACGAGATGGCGATCGGCCGGATCATGAACGCACTTTCAGACCTCGGGGCGATCACCGTTACCGAAAGGCAGGCGCACATCCACGTCTCGGGCCATCCCGGCCGCCCGGAGCTGGCGGCAATGTACCGCTGGATCCGGCCGGAAATCCTCGTCCCGGTCCACGGCGAGATGCGGCACATGCGCGAGCAGGCGCGCTTTGCAATCGCCGAGGGCGTCCCGGCCGCATTCGTCCAGAGAAACGGCGATCTCCTTCGCCTCGCTCCCGCCGGCCCGGAAAAGATCGGCGAGGAGCGGGTGGGCCGGCTTGTCCTCGATGGCGACGTGATCCTTCCCGCCGACGGCGTGACGATCAACGAGCGCCGAAAGATCGCGAGCAACGGCATCATCGCCGTCGCCGTGCCCGTTGGCGAGGATGGCCGCCTCGCCGGCCGGGTCACGGTTCGACCGCTCGGCGTCCCGGTGGAGGCAGACCGGGCGGATTTCCTGTCCGACGCGGCCGACGCGGCGGAAAGGGCATACGAACCAGGCCGCGAGATCGAGCGGGTCCGGGAAGCGGTCCGGCTGGCAGTCCGTCGCTGCGCTACCCTCTGGACCGGCAAGAAACCGATCGTCGAGGTCATGCTGGTCGAGGTCGTCTAAATGGAGTGGACGTCGGTCCTTGCAATCTATTTCCTGGTCTTCTGCTTTTCCGCCTTCGTGCTTCTTCCCTTTGGCGTGAAGACCAGCGAGGAAGTGGGCGCCGAGATGGTTCCCGGGCAGGCGGAAAGCGCGCCCTACCGGTTCGACCTGCCAAGGCACCTGCTGCGCGCCGCCCTGCTGGCTGCGGCGCTCACCGCCCTGTTCGTCGCCAATTATGTCTTTGGCTGGATCACGGTCGAGGACATCGACTTCTTCAACTAGCGGCGGCGCTCGATCGCCTGCGCAAGCGCGGCGTAGAGCTTGCCCATGTCGCTCGACATCAGCGTCACCGCGATCATCCCGCCGTCGCGCTCCGCGAGGACGCGCCTGAGCATTGCCTCGAAGTCATGGACATAGTGGTTGACCGCCGTCTGGAATTCCGGGTCGCTTTCATATTGCGCGGCGATCGCCCGGCTCTCGCTCCCGCCTAGCAGGCGGACCGCGCGGCGGGTGAACACACCGCGGTTGCCCTTGAGATAATGGTTCCAGGCCTTGTCATCGACTTCGTCGCTGAGGATCTTCTGGACGTCGATCGCCGCCGAGTGCATCGAGTCCATGAGCAGCGAGACACGCCGGGCGAACTCCTCGCCGCTGTCCTTCATCTGCGCCTCGCGGCTGCGCTCGATATGGGCCTCCAGCGCAACCGCGCTCTGCCCGATCGAGAGCATCTGGGCGGTCAGGCGATCGGATGCCTCGCGGGCGGTCTCGACCGCCTGCGCCGCGACCCGGTCAAGCTCGGCGAGCTTCGATTCGACGCTTTCGTTGACTGCCTTCTCGAGCGCCTGGCGGGTCGCTTCGCTCATGTTGCCGGCGCTTTCCGGGATGACCTTCGAAATGGCCTCGCGGGCGCGCTCGGCGGCATGCGCGGCGGCTTCCCGGACCTGGACCAGCGCGCTGACCAGCGCCGGCCCCGACTCGCTGGAAAGCCGGCCGGCTTCCTCGCTTGCCGCGGCGATCGCCGAACTTAGCTCGGCCAGCCGCTGTTCGGCATGGCCAACGCCAAGGTCGACGGAGGTCATCAGCGCCGCCAGCCTTTCCTGCTGGGCTTCGACGCCCGAGGCTCCGGCCGCGATCCGGCTCTCGGCCTCGATGGCCGCGTCCCGGATCTGTTCGACGTGGGGGTGGGCAGCCGCAGCCGAGGCAAGCAGCCTTTCTGCGCCGGTTTCCGCTTCGCCAAGTGCCGCGGACATCGGCCCCGCAAGCACGTCGCCGAGCTGATCGAGGCTCTCGCGAAGCCGCGCGGTCCGTTCAGCGAGCGCGTCGAGGCTGTTGTCCTGGTTGGAGGTCGACTGGGAAAGCTGGTCGAGCTCGCCGCGGAGCCGCTGGAGCATCGCCTGGACCTGGCCGGAACGCTCGTCGCCGGAACGGGCGAGATCGAGGAAGCCCTGGTCGAGCGATGCAAGGCCGGACTGGAGGTCGGCCACCAGGCGCTGCGATGCCCTTTCCTGCTCGGCAATGCGCGAGCTCAGAAGGTCGAGCGCGCCCCCGGCAGAAGCAAGCCTTTCGCCGAGGAGTTCCGACGCTTCGACGCCGGCACGGCCAAGGCCGGCCTCGCTCTGCGCGACCAGCGCCGAAACAGTGGCTGCCTGGGTATCAATGCCCGTGCGGATCTCGGCCAGGGCCTCGGCCGAGCGGGAGAGAAGCTCGTCGACGCTCCGGCGGGAAGCCTCGCTCGCCTCGGCGATACTGGCCGCCGCGCTGCTGCCCGCATTCTCGATTTCGCCGAGCCTGCCCAACAACCGCTCGGATGCCTGGCCGAGGACCGAATCGGCCTGCTGTGCCTGGGTTGCCAGCTGGCCGACCTGCGTCTCGAGCGTTGCCGCCTGCTCGCTCGCCGAGCGGCCTGCCTGCCGCAGCGTTTCGGCCATGCGCCGGGCGCTGTCCTCGGCCTGCGGAAGGTCGGCAAGGAGGATGCCGATATCGGTTCGCGCGGCCTCGGCGGCGCGATCGAGCGCAGCGCCATGTTCGGCAAGCGTGCGCGAACCCTCGTTGAGCTGCACCGTGACCTGGCCAAGCCGGCTGGCCGCCTGGTCACCAAGACCCATGAGGTCGCCGGCCATGATCCCGAGCGAACGGTGATTCTCGGCAATCTGGGCCTGGAGCGCTCCAAGCAGGTCCTGGAGTGCCCTCGCTTCGGTCCGCATGGTGATGACCGAGCGGGTGAATTTCTCCGCCTCCTTGCGACGGGTGCGCCCAAACATCAGCCAGACCAGCCCCATCAGGGCCAGCGGCCCGGCGAGGATCGCCATCCACTGCGCTATCTGGGGGCTGCTGAGCGGCTCGGTTGCAAGCGCGCGTCCGGCAGACCAGGCGGTATAGCCTGTCCACAGCAATGCGAGAATGGAAAGGCCCCAGCCCAGCACCTGCCGGCCGCCCTCTGCGGCGATGCTCTCGAAGCTTCGGCTCTCGGCCCAGCTGTCCTGGTCGAATCTGGGCTCCTCCTGCTCCTGCATGGCCTCGATCTTCGGGACCTGTTCGTCATGCCCAAAATGGGGGTCGTGCGATGCGCGGTGCGGGCTGATGCTCATAACGGGCAGTTTACCACCTTTGGTCGAGCGCGAAAGCGGCAAATGGCCACAGTCCGGGGTGGAAATCATGGGCGCGACTGCCTTATGGTCGCGCCCCCTCAGGGGTGGGGGTTTCTGTCACGTGGGAGCATGCCATGGCGCTTGGCGCCCTGATCGGTGCCTATCAGGAAGATGAAGCGGGCGGCCTTCGCGCGCTTCTTCCGCTCGCCGGGCGCACCTTGGTCGAATATCAGGCGCGCTGCCTCGCAGCGATCGGCGCCGCGCCGCTCGTGGTCCTGGTGGAGCGCGTCCCGGTTGCATTGAACGACGCGATCGAGCGACTGCGCGGGGAAGGGATCGCGGTGGTCCTGGTCAGCGACGGGACCGAGGCCGCCAGCCGGTTCGAGGCCGGCAGCCAGCTCATCATGCTCGCCGACGGGGTCGTGCCCGACATGGGCGACCTCGAGCTTCTTTTGGCCGAGGCGGACAACGCGATCCTGACCGTTCCCGATGACGGGGAGCATCTGGGCTTCGAGCGAATCGACAGCGAGCAGCGTTGGGCCGGCCTCGCCCGGGTGGATTCGAACATGCTCGGCGCGACCGCGGCAATGCTCGGCGACTGGGATCTTCCCTCGACCCTTCTTCGCCGGACTATCCAGGCGGGCGCCCGGCTCTTGCCCTCGGTCAGTGGCGAGGGGAGGGGCCCGTTCCTGGCCAGCAATCACGAGGCTCTTGCCGGCTATGAGCGGCGGCTGCTGATTGCCTCGCGCACCGCCCGCAAGGATGTCGTTGGCCGTTATGTCCTCCCGCTCGTCGAGGAACTCGCCACCGAGCGGCTGATGGAGACCGGCGTGCGCCCGGTCTGGCTCGTCCAGGCAGCGGTGGTGATGACCCTTGTCGCGGCCTTCTGCTTCACCCGCGGCTGGCACTGGGCGGCCCTTGCGCTGATGCTATTGTCGACGCCGCTCGACCTGGTCGCGCAGCGCCTGGCATCGCTTCGGCTGCGCCCCCTAGGGCCATCCATGCTGTCACGCCGGCTCCTGTGGCCGGCCGCCGGGCTGGCGCTCATTGCCCTTGGCTGGTTCGAGGCCCGCCATGGCTCGGGCTGGGGCGCGATGATGGCGGCCCTTGCTGCCAGCGCCTTTGCCGAGGCCGGGCGGGTCGAGCGTCGCGGCCGGGAGCTTCCGGGCGGGCAGTGGCTGTTTTCCCGGCGCAACGCGATCTGGCTTGCACTTCCATTTGCGGTTGCCGGCTGGTGGAGCCTCTTCCTTGCACTGGCCGCATTCTATGCCGCGACCAGCTTTTTCATCGCCCAGCATTTTCGTCATGGGCTCGAACGCGATTGACCGCGCGTTAACCCCATCGGTTTTATGATCCCGGGATGATGCCCGTGGAATGGCCGCTCGCTGCGACTGCAGCCGACCGCCCGGTCGATCCCGTGCGGCTTCGCCCGGGACCCGAACGGCTGCCCGTGGCAATGGCCGATTTCTTCCTCGACGAGCGCCTTCGACTGACGGACGAAGAGCGATCGCTGATGGCGGCAATGCTGCGCGAGCTGGTCGATGACATCGCCGACGAATTGATTGCAGCCTTCCCGCCGATCCTCGCGGCAAGGGCGGAACTGCTTCGGGACGGGCTTTATCGAAAGCTGCGAGCTGCCGGGTTGCTGGCCCGTCGAGAACTGGTGTCGCTCCTCATGCGCAGGGTCAGCGAACAGCGGCTTTCAGTCCATGCCGGGGCGAAAGGTGACGAGCTGGTCTCGGCGCTGGTTGGCGATGCCGATTCCAGCGTTGCCGAGGCTGCCATGGCGCTGGCCCTGGCCCGTGGCCGTCGCAGGGACCGGTTCGCCCGGCTGAAATCGGAATTCGACGATCTCCCGGCGGAGGAAGCGGTCGCACTGGTAAGCGCGGTCGCCGCAGCGCTTGGGCTGGGCCTTAACGATGAAAGCGACCAGCAGATATCGACTGCCTCGCGGCAACTCCTCGCGGCCCATGACGAGGGTCGGAGGCTCGAGGCGCGCGTCGAGATGCTGGCCCGGGCGCTCGAGGCGTCGGGCCGCGCCGGCGACGACATGATCCGGGAATGCGCCCGGCACGGCGATTGCGCGCTGCTGGCAGCACTGCTCGCACGCCGCGCAGGGATTGCCCATGGCGAGGCATGGGAGCTCTTCGCAAGCGGCGAGCCGATGATCCTTGCAAGGCTCGCCGGATGCGATCGGGCGACCGCGGCCCAGATCGTGGCTGCATTTGAACCCACGGCCAGGGGCGATTCCGCCGAGGGCTCGATCGAGCGATTCGATGCGCTCGACGACGATGAGGTAGAGGCGCGCCGCAGGTGGCTAAGGCTCGACGGCCAATACCGGGCTGCCCGCGAGGCACTGGACCGCGCCAATGGCTAGCGCCCCTTCCGACCTTGGACCGGTGACCGGCCGGGTTGACCGCGAAGGCCGGCTGGTTGACGCCGATCCGCCGCTGCTGCGGCTGCAGCAGGAAGCGGGTTCCACTCTCGGCGCGCCGATTGCTCTCCCGCAGCTCGCCGCGATCGTCCGCTCCGCCATCAAGCTGGGCGTCCCGCTCTCGAGATCAGTGATCGCGGCCTCGAGCGAGGAGGATCTCGACCTGTGGGTCCGCGCGGAGCCTGACGCGGAGGGCGCGAACCTTTCGATCGAGGGCTGGAAGGCGCGCCCGCCGGCCCCGCCGCGGCTTACCCTCGTCGCCAGCGACGCCGATGCCGGCCTGGAAGTGCAGGCTCCCCCGCCGAAGCTCACGACCGATGCGGAGCTCAAGATTACCCATCTCGACGAGGAGCTGGCCCGGCGCCTCGGCATTGAACCCCAGGCGGTCGTTGGGAGCCCGCTCACGCGCCACTTTCTCATCGAGGCGGACCTTGATGGTGGGATGCCCCTGCTGGCGGCGCTTGCAAGCCGGCAGCCTTTTACCGGCCAGCACGTCAGGGTCCGCGGCGACGGTGAAACATCGCTGGCCCTTGCCGGGAGGCCCGTTCATTCGTCCGCCGGCGATTTCTCCGGCTATGAAATCGAGGTCATCGGGGATGACCAGCCCGGTCCGGCATCCGGGCTCCTGTTCGATCCAGCGCTGGACGCTGCCTTGCGCTCGCCGCTTGACCGGATCATTGCCGCGGCCGAGCGCATCGTCGACCGGAGCGAGGGCCCGCTTCGAAGCGACTATGCCGCCTATGCCGGCGACATCGCCGCGGCCGGGCGCCACCTACTGTCTGTCATCCGCTCGATGACCGAGCAGGGCGCCGCGGCGGGAGCGGGCCAAGTCGATCTTTCCAACGCTGCCCGGGAGGCGCTTCACCTTACCGAAGTCCAGGCCCAGGAGCGCTCGATCCATGTCGAGCTCGTCGGCGCCTCCGAGCCTCTCCTCGCTTCGGGGGATTCACGCGGCGTGGTCCAGATCCTCGTAAATCTCGTCGGCAATGCACTGCGGCATTCGCCCGACGGGGCCACGGTTGCGGTCATCGCCCAGCGCCGGGAGGACAGGGTCGCGATCGTGGTCGCCGACGAGGGGCCGGGGATCGCCGAGGGCGACCAGCA
>CAZQLI010000095.1:0-7462 GCA_964594145.1 uncultured Sphingomonas sp.
GCGGCGGACAGCTGTCCGTTGCCAGGATCACCGAGCCGTCCGGGCAGGTCTGGGTTGCCGGCGGTGGAGGCGGCGGCGGCGGCGGAGGCGGAGGCGGCGGGGGCGGCGGTGCCGCTCCGAACGCCAGGGCCAGCGATCCGTAAATCGCGTGGTCCTTATACTCGGAGTTGAACTGTCCGAGGTAGCCGATCCGGCCCGTTACGCCGGAGCCAATGGTCCCGGCCAGGCTGAGCCCGGCGAGGATCGCGCCTTCCTTGCGCTCTTCTTCCTTGCGGAAGTCGCTGCCGGTGGCCAGCCCGAAGCGGGTATCGACACCAATGTCGTCGCCGAAGTTGTGCCGGTAGGCAATCTTCGCCTCGGGGATGATGCCGCCCATGTTGCCCGTCCACTTGACGCCGATGACGCCCGTGGTCTGGCTTTCGGTCTGGCTGGCGAAGTCGAGGATTGCACCCGATGCGCCGACTTCCGTGAACGACTTCAGCTTCATGCTGGTATGGTCGATCGCGACATATGGCGTGATCCAGGAACCACCCATGTCGAAGCGGGCACCGGCTTCGCCATAGAGCGACCACATGTTGATGTCGGGATCGCCGTTCAGCGTGTCGCTGATCGTGCCGATCGAGATATCGCGCTCCATGTCGCCGTCCAGCTTGGAGTAGCTGCCGATGCCGCGGACATAGAAGCTTCCGACGTCGTAGCTGGCCGTCAGGCCAAGGTGCCAGCCGCTGGCTTCCGCCTTGCTGCCGATGAGGGCGTCCGGATAGTCGATGTCGACGTTCCGGTAGCCGACAAAGGCACCGAGCGCGAAGTTGCCGAAGCGATATTCGCCGCCCAGCGTTCCGGCCCAGTGGTTGCCGTCGTAGCCGATGGCATTGCCGTTGCTGTCGAGGTCGTTCCAGCCATACTGGCCCATCATCCACACGCGCCCGCCGGTCCACGGATCACGGCAGTTGTCGACACCGCGGACGTCGATGGCACAGTCGAGCTGGTCATTGACGAACGTGTTGAGGACGAACTGCGAGTTGCGGACCGAGTGCAGGTAGTTGGGATATTCCACCCCGCTCAGCTGGTCGAACGAGTCGATGAGGCTCGCCTCGTCGAGCGTGAACAGCTCGGCCACCAGGTCTCCGAACGGACCGGTGAGGGTCACGTCATAGACATTCTCGAGGGCCGTGGCGACGGCCAGCTGGTTGTCGGTCAGGCCGCCCAGGGCGTTGAATGCAACCCGCTCAAGGCCGAGGTCGACATTGTTGTCGCCATCATAGGTGCAGCCGAAGTCGAGCAGCGGACTGATGGCGAAACCGCCACCGATCGAGCAGCTGTCGAACGTCCCGTTAAGCGTGACCGCATCGATGACATTGTCCCAGAAGTAGCTGTCCGCGAACAGGCCATTGGCCGGCGTGAAGTCTGCGACCAGGTTGCCATCGATATTGGCCACGTTGGCGAAGATCTGCGGATAGGTACCCACGGGCTGAACACCGCCGGCAGCGGGCTGCAGCTGATAGGTGATCGTCCCGCCAGCAGCCTGGTTATAGGTGTCGACGAACACGTAGGACGGGCCGTCATACATGTCGGGGTCACCCGTGATCCGGGGATCGGCCAGGTAAAGGTTGCCGGTGCTCGTGATGTTGAGCGTGGCTTCTCCGAACAGTCCGCTGTCGAGATCGGCTTCGGTGACACCGCCGACCGGCATGAACTCCGGATCGATGATGCCGTTGAACACCGTCGTGCCGCCATCGACATTGATGATGTCGTCGGCTTCCACGGCGATGTTGCCGTAGATATTGCCACCACCCAGAAGGTTGATGACTGCTGCGTTCGGGGCGTTCTCGACGTCGATCGCCAGGCCGCGTTGCCAGGTGTCGCCACCGTCGGTGCTGACCCGGATGATGATGTCACCCGAATTGTCGAAGGTGAACAGTTCGCCGCCGACCGGAGCGCCAAGGCCGCTGTCGATCACGGTCACGCCGACAGCGGTTGCCGAGCCGCCGTTGGTGACTGCGTCGACGTTGATTGCACCGCTGTTGGTAACGGTCGTCGTGTTGACACCCGAGTACATGGCGACGCCGACCGCGAGCGCGGAACTGGTGGTTCCGTTGGCAACCGCCGCGACGTTGAGGCTGCCCGAGTTGTCGATCGCGCCGGTGAGCGTGCCAGTTCCAGCAACACCCGCAGCAGCGATGCCGACTGCCGCCGCGAAGGCGCTGTTCGGCGCGGTGGCCACCGCGCTGACCGTGAAATCACCACTGTTGGTGATGTCGAGGCCGACCGAGGCGACGTCAGTCACCAGGTAGCCTATGGCACCGGCCAGTGCGTCACCCGAAGTGGCGCTGGCAACCGCGGCGGCATTCACGCTGAATGACCCGCTGTTGTCGAACACCACCGTTCCGCCTTCCGCCGGCTGGTAGACGCCCAGCGCCAGTGCCGCAGCGTTCGCGCTCGTCGACGCAACCGCGTTCGCCGAGGCTGCCAAAGCGAAGGTACCGCTGTTGACGAAGCTTGCCGTGCCGCCATTGGCATGCTGGCTGACGCCGACAGCGCCTGCGAGCGCCGCCGCCGAGGTAGCCCCGCTGGCATTGGCGACCGCAGCGATGTCGATGCTGCCGCTGTTGTCGAGCGTGACCACCGAGCCGGTGGCGTTCTGGTAGATCGCCGCGCCCGACCCGAAGATCGTGCTGCGTCCGGCAAATGCGGTGGCCGCGGCGATGCCCGAGGTCGCAACCGCATTGGCGCTGGCTGCAATGGTGATCGCACCGCTGTTGGTGAGGTTCACCGTGGCCGAGGTTCCGGTTGCCGACTGGTAGATGCCGTTGTCGATGAACGCAAAGGCGTCGGCTGCAGTGAGACCCGTCGCATTGGCATTGGCCGAGGCCGTGACGCTGCCGCTGTTGGTCAGAGACGCAACCGCGACGCCGCCGGGCGCATAAATGCCCTGGTAGATGGCCGAGGTAACCGTTGCCGAGGCGATTGCCGCCCCAGTCGTCCCGACCGCATTGGCGCTGGCCGCGACCGCGATCGAGCCGCTGTTGTCGATGATGCCGGTCGAATCGCCGCTCTGCGACGCATAGGCATATTGCGAGACGCCGTACTGGACCTGGGCATAGGCAGTCGCAAAGGATCCGGTGGCATTGGCCTCGCCATGGATGTCGATCGAGCCGCTGTTGGTCAGCTCCACCGTCGCGTCGCCGTCACCATTATAGGTGTCGGCCGACTGGTAGAAGGGCCGATAGACGTATGCCGATGCAAAGGCCTGGGCAGAGCCGGCGGCCGTGGCGTGTGCGCCGATGCTGATCGAGCCGCTATTGTCGATCGACGCCAGCGCATCCGCACCGGTGTAGCCATAGGCATTCTGCGTGATGGCGTAGGAGTTGGTTGCCTGGGCGCTGGCGAGCGCAGCCGTTGCGTTGGCCACAGCCGATGCTTCGATCGAGATGTCGCCGCCGTTGGCCAGCGAGACCGATGCAAGGTTGGGGACACCCGCCTCGAGACCATAGGCATAGGCAGTCTGCGAAATCGCATCGTAGACATAAGCCTGTGCATAGGCAGAAGTGCCGGTCGCTGCGGCATTGGCCCCGATCGAGATCGCACCGTCATTGGTGATTTCGTTCGAAGCGTTGCCGTCGGTCGCGGATGCATATTGCTGGAGCGCGGAACTGTTCTGCGCATATGCGTAAGCGGGGCCGGAAGCAGCGTTGGCGTTGGCGCTGGCCGTGATGTCCAGCGTGCCGCCGTTGGCGAGCGTGTTGCTGGCATCGCCGTCGTCGGCATAGGCCGTCTGCGAAACGGCATAATAGACATAAGCCGTCGCATCCGCATCGGTGACGCCATTGGCGCTGGCGTCCGCGTGGATCGTCAGCGAGCCGTCATTCTGGACCAGGTTGGACGCCGAGCCATCGATCGATGCCGAGGCATACTGGTAAATGGCCGAGTAGTTATACGCATAAGCGCTCGCGTCACCCGTTGTCCCGGTGGCATTGGCGGTCGCGACCGCGCCAACGTCAATTGCGCCGGCCGATCCGACCGAGATGGTGTTTGCCGCGTCATTGTCGCCCAGGCCATAGGCAGTCTGGGCGATGGCGTAACTGTTGTAGGCAGTCGCGCTGGCGAGGCTGGTGCCGTCGGCGACCGCGCTGGCGACGATGCTGAGCGCGCCGTCACTGTCTATTAGGTTGCTGGCGTTGCCGTCCGTTGCATAGGCATATTGGTTGATCGCGCTGTAATTATAGGCATAGGCGTCGGCCTGCCCGGACGTCGCAGCCGCGGTGGCAGCAGCGGTGATGTTCAGCGAGCCGCTGTTCGCTAGCGAGTTGGAAGCGTTGCCGTCGTCGGCATAGGCGGTCTGGCTGATGGCGTAATAGACGGTGGCCGTCGCCGAAGCGTCGGTCACGCCATTGGCGTTGGCGACCGCGCTGATGTCGACCGAACCGGCATTCTGGATGAGGTTGGCGGCATTGCCGCCCGCCGTCGCCTCGGCATATTGGTCGATCGCGCTGTAATTATAGGCATAGGCGCTGGCATTGCCGGTGGTTCCGGTCGCATTGGCCGAGGCTACCGCGCCGATGCTGATCGCGCCGGCGGTTCCGTTGGCGATCGTATTGGCGGCATTATTATTGCCATAGGCATATGCGGTCTGGCTGATTGCATAGGAATTATAGGCAGTCGCAGATGCGAAGTTGGTGCCGTTGGCCACCGCTTCTGCGTTGATGTTGAGCGTTCCGCCATTGTCGATCAGGTTAGTAGCATCGCCATCTGACGCGGTGGCGTACTGGTTCACCGCGCTATAGGCCTCGGCGAAGGCCTGGGCCGACGTCCCGTTCGCATTAGCCACGACCGTGATGTCCAGCGTGCCGCCATTGTCGATCGTGTTCGAGGCAGTGCCCTCGTCGGCATAGGCCGTCTGGTAGATCGCGTAGCTGTTATAGGCGGTTGCGCTGGCGTTCGTTACCGCATTGGCGGTCGCGCTGGCGGAAATGGTGAGCGTTCCATCATTGCTGATCAGGTTCGAGGCTGCGCCGCTGTCGGTCGCAGAGGCATATTGGCTGATGGCGTAATAGAGCTGCGCATATGCCGTCGCGTCACCGGTCGTACCGGTCGCCGTGGCAACCGCGACCGCGCCGATGTTGAGCGCGCCGGTGCCATTGACCACGCTGTTGCTGGCATCGCCGCCGCCCGAAGCATAGGCCGTCTGGTTGATGGCGGCGTAATTATAGGCATAGGCATCGGCGTAGCTCGATCCGTCGGCATTGGCGACGGCCGTGATGTTCAGCGTTCCGGCATTGTCGACCAAGTTGGTCGCATTGCCATTATCGCCGGTCGCATACTGGCTGATGCCATAATAATTATAGGCGGTTGCCGATGCCGAACCGCCGGTGTTGAGAGCGGTTGCGTTGGCGGCAATATCGATGGTGCCGGCATTGGTCAGCGTGTTCTCGGCATCGCCCGACGTTGCCGAGGCATATTGCTGGATGCCCGACGACTGTGATGCATAGGCATAAGCCCGCGTGGCAGTCGCTACGGCGTTCGCATTGGCGGAGATTTCGATCGTCCCGCCTTCGGCGTTGCTGACCGAATTGCTGGCATTGCCATCGCTCGCATAGGCGACCTGGGAAATGCCGTAGTTGTTGCTGGCGTTCGCCGCAGCCGAAGTGCCCGAGGCATTGGCGTTGGCAAGAATGTTCACCGACCCGGCGTTGGTTACGGAGTTGACGGCGTCGCCAATCCCATTGTTGCTGGCCGACTGGTAGATGCCATAGGACTGGGTCGCCTGGGCGTCCGCCAGGCCGCTGACCGCTGTCGCGTTGGCTGAAGCCACCGCCGAAAAATCGCCGTTGTTGACGAAATTATTCTCCGCAACCCCGGTGGCACCCGCGGTCACCGAGGCATATTGCCACATTCCGGCATAGTTATAGGCATCGGCAACGGCATTGCCGGTCGAGGCCGAGGCATTGGCGATCGCGTTGATCGCGAGCGTGCCGTCGTTGGTGAGATTGGTGATTGCGTCGCCCGTCGTCGCGACGGCACTCTGCCAGAATGGCGAGCTGTTGTTGGCGTCGGCGGTCTGGTTTCCGGCGCCGATCGCCGATGCAATCGCGCCGATCTCGGCGCTGCTCTCGGCAGGATTGACGAGCGTCAGTTCGATGGTGCCGCCGGTGTCAGCCTGGACGATCCGCCCGGTCGCCGTGCTGTTGACCGTGGCCGCAACGAGGCCGGAGCCCGTGTTGTAGACGCCGTAAAAGCAGGGGTCGGTCGCGGCAATGTCGCAGATCGCAAGCGAGGAGGTTGCGGTGCTTGCGCCGGCGAATGTCCCGGTGCCCGCTACGTCATGTGGTGCTGCCAGTGCCGGATTGGCAACCAGCGCAGAAACGCCAATCGCAGAAATGGAGGCGCCCGTCAGAAGTGCGATACGCCGGGATAGACTCGTCATCATTGTTTCCCCTGTTTTAGCCGCCACGAGGGCAACACGACTTACACTTCCCAAGACTGCCGGACACAGATGCCGACGAACGCCCAACAGGACATCCGCCGGTCACAAATCACGACAGCCCCGCCGAGCAGGAGGTGCTTGTCAATGGCTGTTTGATAAGCCCGCCGCGAGCACATCGTCAATTGAAACTTGCATTGATGTTTAATCTAAATTGCTATCAGCAGCTTATGGGAACTCCAGGAAGCATCGCCGGTCCTCAAGTGACCGAAAAGCCACGGTCCGGATCGCCGCTGGCGAAAAATGGCGCTGGGCATCTCCTCTTCGGCCACTATGCTCAGGTGCGTTCGGGGCGCGATCCGCCCTTGAGGAGGTAGGAAAATGCTCCAGTTCAATATCACCCGCACGACTGTCCGGGCCCTTGCCGGCATCGCCATTTTCTCGTCGCCTGTAGCATTGGGAGCACAGGTTTCGGAGATCACGGACGACGCTTCCGAACAGCAGCCGCTGACCCGCGCCCAGACGGCGGCGCAACTTGATGCCAGTTTCAAGGCCGCGGACAGCAATGGCGACAAGATGCTCAGCCTGGCCGAGATCGAGGCTGTCCAGAAGATCCGCATGGCGCGCATCAGTGCCAATTTCGACAAGCGCCTCGACGCGGAGTTCGGCCGGCTGGATACGAACAAGGACGGCCAGTTGAGCCTGGCCGAGTTCAAGGCGGGAGCGCCCGGCCCGCGGATGACGCCGGCCAGCCAGCTGCTCGCCCAGGTCGACCGCGACAAGGACGGCAAGATTTCCCCGGAGGAACATCGCGCTGGCCCATTGGCCAATTTCGACCGGGTAGATAAAAACAAGGACGGGACTTTGAGTGCCGAGGAACAGGCTGCCATCAGGCGCAGGCGCTGACCGAGGCCCAGGACCGGATATCCAGACAGGGAGAGTATCAGTGACCCATCATTTGCTGCTGACCATTGCCATTGCCTCGATGGCGACCCCGGCACTGCCGCAGGCGACCCCGGCGGCCAAGGGACCGCAAGCCGT
>CAZQLI010000096.1:0-7380 GCA_964594145.1 uncultured Sphingomonas sp.
GAGCGAGCGCTCGATCTCGTCGATCGTCTCCTCTGCCGCCGCACGGCCGATCTCCGGCCGGGAACCGGCGCCGAGGCCCTGGGTGATCTTGAGGCCGAGCTGGATGCGCTGGTCCGCCTCGGAGGCGTTGAGAGCCTGCGCGTCGGTATTGGCGACCAGGAACTGGACGCCCTGGACATCGGAGCGCATCATGTTGGCGATGGCATTGCCGCCAGCACCGCCAACCCCAATGACACTGATCCTCGGTCGAAGTTCGTCAACTTCGGGCCGGATGAAATCAATGCTCATGGACTAACCCCTCCCTGCGCGCCTAGCGCGTTGAACCTTCAATGAGAATCCATGAATCATTGCGAGTCCCGCGACAAGCGGAAATGTTAACCGTGAGCGAAAAAAACGGTGAATTGTGCCTCTCCAGACTCACCCTGATTCAAAATGGCACAAAGGCAAAGCCATCCTGTGCCGCGCCGTTACTTTCCGATCTTCAGGCTTTTGCTCGCAGGCCGGAAGAATAGCGGACAGGCTAGCATAGCGACCCTCCAATCGCCACCGGACCGGCACGAGCCCGGGACGATCCCTAGAAACCGCCCTTCATCGCCGCGATCAGCCTGCCCAGCATCCCGCTCGCCGGGCGTCGCTGCGCCGCTCCGACCATCGCGAGATCGCGGATGTCGCCGCGCCCGCTCGCCGCGAGCTGGGCAAGGCCGACCAGGGTTGAAAAGGCCGGCCCGCTATGTGCTTCGGGAAGGCCGGTAATCGTCCTTGGCCGGCCAACGCGGACCGCCCGGCCAAGCACGCCCTGCATATAGTCGGCGATGTTCTTGAGCTCCGAGCCGCCGCCGGTGAGCACGACCTGCCGGCCCACCGGTCCGGAAAAGCCAAGTTCCTTCAGGGCCCGCTCGATCTCGGAGGTGATCTGCTCGATGCGCTGGCGGATGACCGTGATCAGCTGGGCATGGGTGATGCGAAGCGG
Source organism: uncultured Sphingomonas sp. (assembly GCA_964594145.1). Classification (GTDB taxonomy): domain Bacteria; phylum Pseudomonadota; class Alphaproteobacteria; order Sphingomonadales; family Sphingomonadaceae; genus Sphingomicrobium. Next base: position 971 of record CAZQLI010000096.1, read on the forward strand.
CTCGCCGCCCTCTTCGGCTCCGATCGGCATGGCCTCGACCATCTCGTGATTATCGCGCGGACTGGTCATGGCCGAGCCGAAGCGGCACTTCATCCGCTCGGCCTCCCGCCGCTGCACTCCGAATGCGCAGGCGATGTCATCGCTAATGTCCTTGGCCCCCAGCGGGATGGACCTCAATCCCACCAGCATGCCGCCGGCGTGAAGCGACACGTTGGTGACCTCGGCCCCGAGCTCGACCAGCGCGACGCCAAGCTCGCGCTCCTCGGGCGTAAGGCAGGCAAGAGCTGCAGCGACCGGCGAGGCGACGATCGCCTTCACTCCGAGGTGGGCCGAGCGGATCACATAGTCGATGTTGCGAAGCGGAGCGGGGTCAGCGGCGACGACGTGGATGTCGACGCCAAGCCGGTCGGCGTGAAGCCCGATCGGCTGCGAAACGCCCTCGACTCCGTCGAGCGTATAAAGTGCCGGGTGGGCATGGAGCACGACCTGGCCATTGCGGTCGATCGCGCCCCGCCCCGCTGCAAGCAGCTCGTCGATGTCGGACTGCTCGATCTGGTGGCCGCCAAGCTCTACCTCGACATTGGCAATGTCACTGACCAGCCCTCCGGCGGAGAAGCTGGCCCACACATCGTCGATGGTGACCCCCGAGATGCGCTCCGCGATCTCGACCGCCTCGCGCACCGCCACCTCGCTCGCTTCCATGTCGGTGACATAGCCACGCTTGACCCCGCGGCTCTCGCGCTGACCCGTCCCGAGCACGCGCAGGCGGCCGTCGGAATCACGCACGACGATCAATGCGCTGACCTTGGAGGAGCCGATGTCGAGCGCGGCAATGAGCGGCAGGTCTGGATCTACTGGCATGATGCTCGGCTCAACTCTCGGAAGCGGGTTTGGGGACGATCGGTTCGCCCGGGTCGCGCGGCAGGCGAACCGTCATCTTGCCGGGGATGCGCAGGTCGAAGCGGACGATCCCCCGGCCGAGCAGGCCTGCCGACTTGTCCATCTTCGCAAATCTGGTGAGCGCGGTTGCAGCAGCTGTCTGCCCTTCGGGAAGCGCGACGATCTCCCCCGACTGGAAGGCGAGATCCCAGCGCCGCCCGCCGACCCAGGTCGCCGACACCAGTTGCGCCTTGAGCGAAGGCGTCATTCCGAGCAGCGAGTCCAGTGCCCGGGCATGTTCATTCGCGCCCTTGCCGATGAGCAGCGGCAGGTCCGGCATGCGGCTGACCGGCACCCGGTCGAGCACGACCCCGTCACGGTCGATAAGGGTCAGGCGGTCCTCGTCCTGCCAAAGTGCCGCCGGCTCGCGCTCGACAATGTCGATCACCAGCGTATCGGGAAAGCGGCGCGAGACCCTCGCGTCCTGGACCCAGCCATATTCGAGAAGCCGCTCGCGGATGGCGGACACGTCGAGCAGCGGCATCGCGGTGGTCTTCTGGTCGGCCGCGAGCTCATAGACCGGACGCGGGTCCATCCGACGGATCCCGCGGACGTCGATGCTCTTCACCCTGAAACCGGCATCGCCGACCGCCTCGCCGGCCGCGGTCCCGACCCTCGCGGGAACATCGAGCGCGTAAATGGCGGCCGCGGCTATTGCGAGGAGAAACAGGCCAAAGGCCCAGGCGGCGATCCGGTTGGCCTCGGCCTGCTTCACCGGAAGCTTTTTTGCCAGCTTCTTCGGCACGGAGACGCGTGAGCTTCCCTTTCGGGATCCTGCCCGGCCCGACGCCCCCCGCCGGACATGTGCACCGCTCACGTCCCGGCCACCTCCCTTGCACTGAAGTCACGAACCGCTTCGTCGATGATCCGCTCGACCAGCTCGCCATAGCTGATGCCCTTCTGGCGCGCCTGCTCGGGCACGAGGCTGAGCGGCGTCATTCCGGGCTGGGTATTCACCTCGAGCAGATATATGCCCGCCTCGCCCTGGCTGTCGTCCCACCTGAAATCGGAGCGTGACGCCCCGCGGCATCCGAGCAGGCGGTGTGCCGCAAGCGCCATTTTCATCATTTCGCCGGCGATAGCCGCCGGGACCTCGGCCGGGCAGACATGCTCGGTCAGCCCGTCGGTATATTTGGCATCGAAATCGTAGAAACCCTGTACCGGCTTCAGTTCCGTGACGCACAGCGCCTCGTCGCCCAGCACTGCGACGGTGAGCTCGCGGCCGCGGATGAAGGGCTCGGCCAGCAACCGGTCGAAGTGGCGCCATGGGCCCTCGGCGCGGGCGCTGATCGGGTGCCCGTAATTGCCTTCGTCGGTGATGATCGCGACGCCGACCGAGCTGCCCTCATTGTTTGGCTTGAGCACATATGGCCGTGGCAGCGGGTCGCCCTCGTAGAGGGACTTGCTCTCGACCATCTTGCCCCTGGGCATGCGGATCCCGTGAGGGACCAGCACCATCTTGGTCAGCTCCTTGTCGATGGCGATGACCGAGGTTTCCAGGCCGCTATGGGTATAGGGGATCTGCATCAGGTCGAGCATCCCCTGGATCGTCCCGTCCTCGCCCGGAGTCCCGTGAAGCGCGTTGAACACGATATCGGGCCGGAGCTCGGCGAGCCTTCGGGCAACGTCGCGGTCCATGTCGAGCGGGGTAACCCTGGTAAAACCGCGCTCCTTCAGCGCCTCGACCACGCCCTCGCCGCTCATCAGCGATACCGGCCTTTCCGACGACCAGCCGCCCATCAGCACGACGATATTAAGGCTCCGATCGAGCTGCTGGGTCACGCTCACGCCACTCCAATCCGCTGAATTTCCCATTCAAGGGTGATATTGGTCTTCGCCTGCACCCGGCGCCGGACTTCCTCGCCCAGCTCCTCGATATCGGCACTGCTAGCGTTACCGAGGTTGAGCAGGAAATTGCAATGCTTCTCCGAGACTTGGGCATCGCCCCGGCGCAGCCCGCGGCAACCGGCCGCGTCGACCAGCGCCCAGGCCTTGTGCCCGGGCGGGTTCTTGAAGGTCGATCCGCCGGTCCGGCTGCGCAGCGGCTGCGATTCCTCGCGCGCCTTGGCAATCCGGTCCATCTCCCCGCCGATGATCACCGGATCTCCCTCGATACCGCGAAAAACCGCCTCGACGACGATTGCCCCTTCGGGAAGCTCCGAGTGGCGATAGCTGTAGCGGAGGCGCTCGGCCGGCCATTCCTCGACCTCGCCCTCGCGGGTGACCAGCGTGCAGCTCACCAATATGTCCGAGACCTCCCGGCCATAGGCTCCGCCGTTCATCCGGACGAAGCCGCCGACGGTGCCGGGAATTCCCCGGAGGAACTCCATCCCGGCAATCGAAGCGTCGCGCGCCGTCGATGACACGAGGATGCCGCTTGCGCCGCCGCCGCAGCGGAGCGTTGTCGTATCAAGCCTGTCGATGCCCGCAAACGCCTTGCCCAGCCGGACAACCACGCCAGCTACCCCGCCGTCCCGGACGATGAGGTTGGAGCCGAGGCCAAGCGCCATCACCGGGGTGCCGGGCTCGAGGCTTTTCAGATAGTCGGCAAGATCGTCCCGGTCGGCTGGCTCGAACAATGTCTCGGCATTGCCGCCGGACTTGAACCAGACCAGCGGGGCGAGCGGGGCATCCTTCTTCAGCCTTCCGCGGACCGCGGTGCTAGGGGCAACGCTGCTCATTTCGAGGCCCTCGCGCTGGCAATGCCATCGGCGAGCCCTGCTGCCCACCTGGTGATGTCCCCTGCGCCCATGCAGACGACAATGTCGCCGGGAGCTGCAAGGTCGCGGAGAGAGGCCGCAAGCTCGGCCGGGCTGTCCACCGTCTTGACCATCCGGTGCCCGCGCGCACGCAATCCTTCGGCGAGCGCGTTGCTGTCGACGCCCTCGATCGGCTCTTCCCCGGCCGCATAGACGGGGGCGATGAACACGACGTCGGCGTCGTTGAACGCGTTCTGGAAGTCCTCCATGAGGTCGCGAAGCCTGGTGTAGCGATGCGGCTGCACCACCGCGATCACCCGCTCTTCCGCCGCCTCGCGGGCTGCCGACAGAACCGACCGGATTTCGACCGGGTGATGGGCATAATCATCGATGATGGTCGCGCCATCGGCTTCGCCGACCTTGGTGAAACGACGCTTCACACCGGTGAAGTTCCGGAAACCGCCGCGGATGCCCTCGTCGCTGAATCCGAACTCCCGGCCCACGGCTATCGCCGCGAGCGCGTTCAGCACATTGTGCCGGCCTGGCATCGGCACGAATATGCCCTCGATCACATGTCGCTCGCCATCGCCCTGGCGGATCGACACGTCGAAGCGGCTTCCGCCATTTTCCGGGACGATATTGTCGGCCCGAAGGTCGGCAAGCGCAGAGGTCCCGTAAGTGACCACCCGGCGGTCGCGGATTCGCGACAGCACGCTTTGCACCTCTGGATGGTCGACGCACATCACCGCGAGCCCGTAGAAGGGCACATTCTCGATGAACTCGACATAAGCGTCCTTGATCGCGTCGAAGCTGCCATAATGGTCGAGATGCTCGGGATCGATGTTGGTCACCACCGCGATCGTTCCGTCGAGCCTGAGAAAGCTGCCATCGCTCTCGTCTGCCTCGATCACCATCCAGTCGGATTTGCCGAGCCGGGCGTTCGAGCCATAGGCATTGATGATCCCGCCGTTGATCACCGTCGGATCGATACCGCCGGCATCGAGCATCGATGCAATCATCGAGGTGGTCGTCGTCTTGCCGTGGGTGCCCGCCACCGCGATGGTCGACTGCATCCTCATCAGTTCCGCGAGCATCTCCGCGCGCCTCACGCGGGGCAGGCGACGCTCGGCCGCAGCCTCAACCTCGGGATTGTCCTCGCGGATCGCGGTCGAGCAGACCACCACCGCCGCATCCCCGAGATTGTCCGCGCACTGGCCGATCATCACCGGGATGCCGCGTTTGCGCAGTCCTTCGGTCACATAGCTCTCGTTCTGGTCAGAGCCCTGCACCTGGTAGCCAAGGTGGTGCATGACCTCGGCAATGCCCGACATGCCGATGCCGCCGATGCCGATGAAGTGGATCGTCCCGATCTCGGTCCCCATGGCCTTCATGCCGGGACCCCCTGGCCGCTGACGGCGGGCCTCTTGACCGGCTGGGCCGGGCCCACCGGCAGCAGTGAGGCACCGCCGGCAATGCGTTCGACCAGATCGGCAAGGTCGCTGGTCGCGTGCGGCCGCCCCACCGAGAGCGCGCGCTCGGCCGCATTGGCAAGCGCCTGCGCGTCACCAGCGATTGCCTCGATCTGCCGGGCGAGCAGCTCCGGAGTAAACTCGCTCTGGGGGATCATCCGTGCTCCGCCCGCCTTTGCCATCTCGCGGGCATTGGCAGTCTGGTGATCGTCGGTTGCAATCGGCAGCGGGACGAGGATCGCGGGGCGGCCGGCAGCGGTGAGCTCGGCAATGGTCGATGCGCCGGCACGGGCAAGAACGAGATGCGCCTCCCCGATCCGCTCGGGCATGTCCTCGATATAGGTCAGCAGCTCAGCCGGGATGTTGAGCGCGGCGTAGCGGTTGCGCACCGTCTCGATATCGTCGGGTCGGCATTGCTGGACGACCTGGAGCCGGTGCCTGAGCTTGGGCGGCAGCATGCCAAGCGCGTCGGGGACCACCTGGCCAAGCACCGTTGCCCCCTGGCTTCCGCCAGTCACCAGTATCTTGAGCGGTGCGGTATCGTCGAACTCGGGGAAGGGCATGGTGCCAAGCCGGGCGACCGCTTCCCTCACCGGGTTTCCGACAAGCTCCACCCTGGACTGGCAGGAAGGCTTCAGTCGGTCGACCTCGGGATAGGATGTGGCAATCGCCTCGGCAGAGCCGGCGAGGAGCCGGTTGACCCGGCCGAGGACCGCGTTCTGCTCGTGGAGAATGGTCGGGATATCGAGCGCGTTCGCTGCAAGCAGCGCCGGAAAGGCCGGATAGCCCCCAAAGCCAACCACCGCGTCCGGTCGGAACTCACGGTAAAGCGCCTTGGCCTGGCGGCGCCCTTCGAGCACGGAGCGCGCTGCCTTCAGCCAGCCGATCGGTCCCCCGCCGAGGCGGCCGGCTGGCAGGATATGGGTCGGCACGTCCTCGAACAGCGCCGGGATGCGCGCCCCGCGCTCGTCGGTCACCAGCATGACGCCGTGGCCCCGCGCCTTGAGCTCGGCGGCGAGGGCGTGGGCCGGAACCATGTGTCCGCCAGTACCTCCGGCGGCTAGGGTAATGTTCATCCCTTGATATGCTCCCCACCCCATTTCACGACATAGGGCGAGCGGGTGAGATAAGGGTTTCGCCGCGTGAAGGCGAGAAGCAATCCCATGGCGATCGACAGCGCCAGCATCGACGACCCGCCATAGCTGATGAAGGGCAGCGTCATGCCCTTCGACGGCGCGATCTGGACATTGACCGCCATGTTGATGAGCGCCTGCAGCCCGCACTGGATGACGAGGCCGGCAGC
>CAZQLI010000097.1:0-7338 GCA_964594145.1 uncultured Sphingomonas sp.
GTTTGTTCGTCGAGCGTCTCCCTGAACCCTTCCACATCGTCGGCCATGTTAACCTCCCAGATGCTGCGGCATGCTATGGTTCTCAAAGGAACGCAATGAGTGAGGGCGGACATGCTGTCGACGAGGCGCTGAACGGTCGATTTCGCCGTTGCACGCCTCGAACCTGTCGGTCCGCTCCCGGCCAGTAGCGCTCAACTCTTGGGCTTATTGACCTGTACGCCGCTGTGACGTACATAGCGGCTGAAGGAGATGAAAGGAGGCTGCTATGCTGGCTTTCCATGACAAAGTCGCAGAGGTCGAGGAGCGCAGCTCGGAACGGATGAACTTCCGAACCAAGCCGCGCATTAAACGGACCATACAACGGGCCGCTGCGCTCTCCGGCGTCGATGATTCCGTGTTCACTATGAATGCAGCCTATCAGGCCGCGACCGCGACCATTGCTGCTCATGAGCGAACTGTGTTGCAGCCAGTCGACCATGAGACATTCTTTGCCGCCCTGGACAATCCTGCACCGCCGACGGAGCAGCTTCGGAAGGCATTCCGGCGCCATAGAGAGACGGTCAAAAGCAGGTGAGCGCCGAAGGCGACAACCGCAACATCATTGAGCCGCTCGATCCTGCCAAGCATGATCGGGCGGCTTTTTCATGCGGCGTTGCTCAGGTCGACAATTTCCTCAAAAAGACCGCAAACAAACTCGTCCGTGCTGATAACCTGCGGGTTTTCGTAATGAGCTCGCCCGAAGGCGACTTAGTCGGCTTTTACGCGCTAAACGCCCACTCGGTTGATTACACTGACCTCCCCCCAAAATTTGCCAAGGCCCGCCCAGGTCACGGCTCAATTCCTGCTGCCTACATATCCATGATCGGTGTCGATCAACACCACGCCGGCAAGGGATATGGAGGAGCGCTGCTTATAGACGCGTTGGAGCGAATAGCGGCTGCAGCCGACAAGCTTGGCATTGCCGTTGCTATGCTGGACGTGCTCGATTGCGGAGATCCCACGCTCGTTGAGAAGCGCAAGAGGCTTTACTCGGGCTACGGATTCGAACCCCTGACTTCCAACGAACTGCGATTATTCCTGCCTCTGGCTACGGTGCGCGCCCTCCTGGCTGAGGGTGAAGAGCCGACCGAGTAGGTCGCCAAGCAAGGCGAGAACGGCTTTGCCGCGCTCCTTCACGAGCGCATGCATCAAATCGCGCGTATCCATGACCTATTTTGATCGCTGAGTTATCTACTTGCGATCGCTGTTATAGCGGCGGCGTCAGGCGTTTCTAGGATAGTGCAAACGGCGACACATATTCGTTATTTTTATCCAGCGCGGCGCGCTATTTTTCAAGGCAGGTTCAAGTTTTCCGCTGGCTATCGCGCTTGCGGTTTGCCTCGTGACCGCAACACTCGCAACCGTGCTTCGATCGTGCCGGTGGTCGGCACAAAACCGCTCGGAATTCCGCTAACAATCTTTGCTGCCGATGGTCGTTGGCTGTCCCACGGCCTTTCCGTCCTTGTTGCCTCCCGGCGAGTAGCGGCAAACCAGCCAGTTGAACCCGCTCCCCTGAACCATCCCACAGCCGATGTCGGTCGTCGTCGGCCAGATCATCTGCGTATAATGGCCGCACCGCGACCAGTCCCCGTTGCACACATTCGGGAAGGTCCCCGGCGTGAAAAATTGTTTCTCGGCGATCCAGCTTGCCATCATCTGGTTCGTGTTCCAGCCAACCATGCCCTGGCTCAGATTTTCCCGCTCGATCCCGCGCCCCGCGCGCGCCGCATGGACGCGTCGGCCAGTCTGGGCAAGTTGGTTCGCATAGCTTGTGGCATTCGCCTCGAGCGCCGGGTTCCACTGCAATGGCTGGGCCCCATATTGCGCCCGTTCAGAGTTATGGGCGGCGAGCACTTCGCGCGCGAATGGCGAAAGATTCATCGCCCCCTGGATCGGCTCCGACAGCCACACGCCGCGGCGGCGCGGCGGTGCCGGCTCCACCAGCTTGATCCGCTCCTCGAGGTCCTTGCGCATCTCCTCCCGGTCGCCCTGCGGGTCGGTCACCCGATGGCGGACGGCATACCGGGTTGCCGGCCCCGCTAGCGCGGCCGCCCGCCGCAGCCGTTCTCGTTCCTGGGCTATCTGGTCGAACAGCTGGTTCTCGCGGGTCCTGAGCTCCTCCAGCCTGCGAACCGTCGCACTGTCGGCTACTTGGTCTTCCCTAAGCTTGGAGAGCAGTTCGTAGATGTTGGTGAGCTGGAGCCGGGTGTTCCGCAGCATCTCGCGGATCGAAGACTTGTTCATCTCGCGAATGACGATCTTGCCGCCATATTCCACAACGTCTCCGATCAGGGTGATCCAGCCCAGCGAGCGGGCGGCTACCTTGGCGCCATATTTTGTGCAGGCGCGCTTCACCGCTGTTTCGCCGACCTTTTCGCCCCCTTCCTGTACGACGTCGCCTAGCCCGACGATCGAGGCGTCGGCGACTTCCTTGCGGATCTCCTCCAGCGCGTCGGCGGTCGCGCCGAACTCGCTGGCGATATTCTCCATTTGCTGGATATTGCCATCACGGATGTTCATCTGCGTCTTGACGTTGTTGATCGCCGTACGCGGGTTCGGACTTCCGCCCAACTCTTCGGATTCTGAGCGTATCCCGATCCATTCACTCTCCAGTTCCGTGAGCCGTGGTGATGTCACCGGGGTGTCCGCCTGGGCAACCGAAGCCGGGATTCCGGAGAAAAGCGCCACGACGGACGCCGCTGCAAGGATGCGATAGCTTTCTCTGCGCATGGCACGTCCCCCGTCGGCTGCGTCCGGAAGATATGCCGCGCGCTTTCCCACTGCAATTGCCTGCCAACTGGTCTTGCGGTGCTGTCAGCTGCGCGCGCCACGCCCGTGGAGAAGCGGTCGGTGCGCCACCTGGTGCCCGCTCAGGTTCAAAAAAACGGCCCGGGAAGCTGCCTTCCCGGGCCCGTCTTGTCTTGTCGGCCGGCCAAGCTTGGCCGTCGGCGCATTAGCCTCTTTCGGGCTCCGGCGGCGGCGGCGGTGGCGGTGGCGGAGGCGGTGGCGGCGGACACATGTCAGTCGCCAGGACCACCGATCCGTCCGGGCAGGTCTGCGTCGCCGGTGGAGGCGGCGGCGGTGGCGGCGGCGGAGGCGGAGGCGGAGGTGGCGGCGGCGTGTAGAAATTATAGGTCAGCGTCGCCAGGAGCGAATGCGACCGGAACCTGCCGCGTGCGATGGCGTCCTCGTCCAGCGTTTCGCGGATGCGGCTTGGGTGGAAATAACGATACTTCACCCCGAGGTCGACGTTGGGATTGAGAGCGTAGCGCATGCCGGCAATCAGCTGCCAGGCAACGCCGCCGTCCTTCACGTCTTCGCTGAACTCTCCGTCGCAGCAGCCGATGTCGAACTTGCCCCAGGCGAAGCCGGCACCGGGTCCGGCATAGAAGCTGAGACCGTTTTCGTCGCCCACGTCGAGCAGCAGGTTGGTCATGATCGCGATGTAGCGGGAGTTGCCATCGGCATCTTCTGCGAAGACGCCTTCCTCGCCGTCGAACACCAGCTCGTCATGCGAGGCCCGCTTGTAGGAAAGGTCGAGCTCGGCTCGAACCATACCGGCGTCGTAACCGAAAATGACGCCCACGTCATAACCCATCTTGTGGTCGAGCTCGAAGAAATCGAACTCGCCATTGGGTGTATCGACATCGATATCGACGTCTCCTGCCCACATCGGGCCAGCTTCGACGCCGAGGTAAAGAGTCTTGTCCCGGGCTACAGCCGGGGTCGCGACCAGGGTCGTGGCCAGCAAGGCCGCGCAGCTTGCACGTAACATGTCATGCCCCCGTTCTCTTGAAACGAACCTGAGTTGTTTAACAGAGATAAACTGTTACTGCTAGATAACGATTGTGCCCGCTAATAGAGCGCGCCAGAGGGACGGCGACTGCGGGGGGATGGCGCCTGGCGCCTCGAAGAATGGCCTAGACGTTGACGACCATGGCGCCGCACTCGACCGCGCGGCGGGCAAAATCCTGGGCGAGCTTGGCATGCCATTCGCGGGCCTGGGGCGTAATGGCGCGATGGGCCGCAGTCCGTTCTTCCGCAGCACGACGCTGATAGAAACGCAGATTCGACTCCATTAGGCCCACTCCCCGAACCATCACCTTGCAGGCAGCAAACTGCCCTCAAAAGGTAAAGTGATGGTTAATATCCACAGGGACCCGCCTGTCCCCCGGCGGGACAGAGCGTGGCACACAGGTGACAGGATTCGCGAATCGATTTATCGTCGAAACCTAACGACTCATCGCTCGTTCATGCCGGTAATGGAGGAACGACCATGCGAAGCTCGACCGTGACCCAGTTTGACCCCGCCAGACGGGGTTACCACGCGGTTTACCGCGAGAATGAAACCAATCACTGCCCAGGCTGTGGCCGGACCCACTGGTATGTTGGCCGGACGCTCGCCGAGTGCGGCTTCTGCGCCACCGCCTTGCCACTGTCGGAAAGCTTTCGCCAGCCGGCGGCCGCGGTGTTCATCACCCGCTCGAAGCGCCACCAGCCATCCGCCTTCGCGGCCTAGCGGCTGCGCGGCGCGCGTCCGACGAGCGGGGCGGGCGCGCGCCAAACTTTGAACCCTGAGCGCGACCGGCATATAACGCCATTATGAAACACTGGTCTGCCTTGTCGATTGCCGCGTTGCTTGCCGCGACGCCGGCCTATTCCCAGTCCGGCGCTGGCAATTTCACCCTGGTGAACCGGACCGGGGCCAATATCAGCTCGATGCAGATAAGAAGGGTGGGCACCACCGCCTGGCAGCCGCTAGGAGGAAATCCCGCTGCCGGCTCGCGCGTCGCCGTTACATTTTCAAACCCGGACTGCGCCTTCGACATCCAGGCCCGTCTCTCCGACGGCAAGACCGCGACATTCAGCGGCGTCAATCTATGCGATGTGACCGTGGTAACCCTGAACCGGGGATCCGGCGGCAATCTCTGGGTCGATTACGACTGAGCCTGCGCGGCGCGGACCGGTGCGGCCGGGGCGGAGCGCCCGGGTCCCTGGGCCTTACGCTGTCGAGTAGCTTTGCCCCGGCAATGAACGGGACGCCGAGACAGGCAGCAGCCAGAACGATGCCGGCGTTGCCCGGGTAATTTTGCATGTAGTGGATGCCGCGCTCGATCGCGCCGACGGCAATGGCATAGGTGACGAGATAGGCTTCGAGGCGCGTCTTGATGACGAAAAGGCGGCCGATCTTGCGAAGCATCGTCATGGTTAAGCCAACGCCACGCGGATGGCGTCGTTCCGCCCTTTCCCGATTAAGGACATTGGCTAAATGTCCATTTACGATTCGGGAAATAGCGCAGAATCGATCGCCAGCGAACCGGCATCGTGGACCTGTCCCAAAATCGGCCTGGGTCAGGCCAGCTGGGAAAGCCCAAGCATTTCGAGAAGCGCAAGGCGGGCGCGCTCGACCGCTGCGACCAGTGGCGCGGCCTGGATATCGTCCGAGGAAATTTCCTCCGGCCAATGGGTGGAGATAATTTCTGCCAGCCGATCGAGCTTGGCCTCGTCGACCATGAAGCGCGGATCCACCTCTGATGGATCGCAGGCTACCCGCAGGCGCAGGCAGGCCGGACCGCCACCATTGGCCATGGACTGGCGGACATCGACATAATTGACCCGGCGGATGGCGCCGTTGGATGCAAGGTGCCGCTCGAGCCAGGAGGCAACGGAAGGCGTGTCGCGGCACTCGGTGGGCGCAACCAGGGTCACTACCCCGTCCGGCGGCGTGACCAGCTGGGCGTTGAACAAATAACTCCCCACGGCATCGCCGAGCGGGACCTCCGATTCCGGCACCTCGACCAGCTCGAAGTCCGGGACGAGTTCGGACAGCTGCCGGGCCAGCTTCTCCTGGTCGGCAAAGGCCTTTTCATGGGCAAAGAGCACTGGGCCATTGGCGACAGCGACGACATCATTGTGAAATGCGCCGGCCGCGATTGCCTCCTCGCTCTGGGCCGCGAAGATGGTTCTCGCCGGGTCGAGGCGGTGAAGCCGTGCAACTGCCCGCGACGCTTCCTCGTGCTGGCGCGCCGGGAACGGCCCGCCGGAAACCCCGTAGACGAAGACCTCGATGCCCGGCTCGCCATGGCCGGCCGCAAGGCGCATGTGGTTGGCCGCGCCTTCGTCCCCAAATGCGGGTGGGACCGGGGCGTGAACCGCGAAGGCCTGGCTGGCGAAGGCCAGGCGAAGCTGCGCAAGGGTAAATTCCCATTCATGGCTGCGATGGGGCATCGTCCGCAGGTTGGCCACGGTGAGATGGCACCTCCCATCGGCCGTGTCCGGCGCCGGGCTGACCGTGGCAGCGTTGGCGGCCCACATCGCCGAGGCGCTCATCGCGTTGGCAGCAATGTGGTGGTCGGCGTTTTCGAACGTGGTTCCAAGCTGGCCGAGCCAGTTCCGGGCCGGGCGAGGCAGCGGCACGAATATGCCCTGCGGCAGGCCGAGGCCCAGGTTTGAGCGCATCTTGTCGATACCCTGGAGGGCTGCCGCCCGGGGCCTTGATACGGCGCCGGCATTCCTCGCCGAGGCGAGGTTGCCAAGGCTCAGCCCTGCATAGTTATGGCTCGGGCCAACAATTCCGTCGAAGTTGATTTCCCGGATCATCGGGACACCGCGAGGACGCGGTCGCCCGGTCCGACATTGAGCATCTCCATGGCCTTCGCCTCGAGGAGCAGCTCGCCATTGTCATTCTTCCTGGCCTGTCCGTAGCAGGCGACGAATTCCTTGCCGACTCCGGCTGCGACCATCATCGTCTGCCCGCCATTCTCATTGGCTCCGCCGACACGCATCCAGTCCGCCTCCATCACCGTCCTGATCTTGTCGGTTCGGCAGGTAACCGTTGGGCCACCGTCAAATATGTCGATGTAGCCGTCCCAGTCGAAATTCTCGTTTTCCAGCATCTTGAGCGCGGCGCGCCCGGTCGGGTGCGGCTGCCCCATCACCGCTTGGGCGCTCTCGGGAAGCATCGACACGTAGATTGGCGTTTTCGGGAACAGGTCGGCGATGAACTGCGTGCCGTGGATGGCGTTGAACTCGTCGGCCTCGGGGAAGCTCATCCCGAAGAATCGGCCACCGATGGCGTCCCAGAAGGGCGAGTGGCCGGCCTGGTCCATCACTCCCCTGAGCTCGGCAAGAACGCTGTCGCCGAACCGCGGGCGGTGCTGCTTGATGAACAGGTAGCGCGACCGGGCCAGCATCATCCCGAGCCCGCCGGCTCGTTCCTGTGGGTGGAGGACCAGCCCGCCGACCTCGCTGAACCCCTCGAGGTCGGGCGTGAGGTTGAGCGGCTGGTTGCGGAAAATG
>CAZQLI010000098.1:0-7312 GCA_964594145.1 uncultured Sphingomonas sp.
GAGGCGATGCTAGGCGCCCGCTCCACCGACCGGGACATCTTCCCGGTGCGCCGATCGAGCGGGCGTAGCTCAGGGGTAGAGCACAACCTTGCCAAGGTTGGGGTCGAGGGTTCGAATCCCTTCGCCCGCTCCAGATTTTCCATGTACGTTCTCGACACATGGGTGACACTTCGTTCCGGATACATAGGTGACAATCTCGGGCCGAACGGGTTGTCGAGTGTCAGCAACCCTCTTTGTTCCAAGTCGATATATCGAAGATCGCATTGCATGAATCTGGCGAGCCAGATGCCCTCGTCGACCTTCCTTGCCGGCGAGCACCTTGGAGATGTTGATCTTCTTGTGATGCATGCAGATCCGGCCCGACCCTTCATTTGCATTCGGTACGTACGATCGAGGACCGTGCCCCGACCGGCCGCAATCTTGGCTATGGCCTGTGGTTGATTCAGGTTCCGATGGAAGTCGGGGCCGAAGAACGTTGACGAGTGGGCGCCTTGGAACACGTCGAAGAAGCTCACCAGGGCGAGTTGAATAGCCCGGGCACGCAAATCGGGAGCTTTGCACTTATTTCATCTGTTTCATTTATTGCTTTTATGTGAAAATTCTCCGGATGCGAAGCGGCTACCACATGAGGAGACAGGGCATGGGAGAACAAGCACTCTCTGAACGACCGCCGACCGTGAGCGAAGTCCGGTACGCGTCGGAGGCTGCTCGTGCTCTAGCGAGCGCTTTGACGCCCAACGGATTGCTCTTCACTGTCCGAAAGGACGGGGATCAAGTTAATGTCGACCTTCCGCTGAGTCTGGGTCAGCTTGTTCTCGACGTTCTTACGCACGTCGCGCGCGGCGAAATGGTCAGGTTCATGCCGTACGGCGCGATCTTAACGACGAAGGAAGCCGCTGATCTTTTGAACGTATCTAGGCCTTTCTTGGTACAACTGCTTGAGAAGGGCGAAATCGACTTTCATCGGGTCGGGACGCACCGACGGGTCAGGGCCGACGACATACTCGCATTCAAGGCCAAGCGGGATGCGGAGCGAACGGCTGAATTGAAGAAGATCCAGCAACTTGGCCAGGAGTTCGATGCCCCTTGAGAAGCATCTGCGACCGTTTACCGGACAGAATGGGTTTTAGACCACCCAGCCTGGATGGCGAGAATGCGCGAAGACATTGCTCATCCTCATGCTGCAGCGCCGGCAATGTGCATCAATCGCAGCATTTGGGCCGCGATCTCGCGTTCGCCCCTGATGATATGCTTCACTCCGACACGGCTTAAAAACTCGGCCTCGTCGTCGGAATGGGCCCGGGCGACGATGAAGATGCGAGGGTTGAGGCGCAGCGCCTTTTCCACGACCACTCCGGCCTCGAAGCCTTCCGAAATCGCGATGACAAGCCTGGATGCCCGGGAGATCCCGCTGGCCTCGAGGATATCGTCCTGGGTTGCGTTCCCCTCGATGACCCTTGCGCCGGCTACCCGTGCTGCTTCGGCCATGTCACGCTGGTCTTCAATGACCACGAGGTCGCGGCCCCCGGCCGCAAGCCCGTTCGCGACAATCCGTCCGACCGCGCCATATCCCACGACAACCACCGGACCCTCCGCGGGCTCTACCGGCCTCTCGGGCGCAGCCTCGCCTCGTCCCTCGCCAGACTCGCCATGGTCAGTTGCGGGCTCAGCCTTCTGGCGGCCTTCGACCACCGCAAACACGAAGGGGTTGGCGAGGATCGAGAGGATGGAACTAGCGAGAATGAGATCCCGCCCCTCCTCGGGCAGGATGCCGAGACCGGTCCCGAGGCCCGCCAGGATGAAGGAAAACTCCCCGATCTGGGCGAGGCTCGCGCTCACGGTCATCGCGCTCGAGTTGGGATAGCCGAAGAGCCGGATGATCGTATAGGCGGCGGCAGACTTGCCGAAGACGATGATGGCGAGGGTAGCAAGCAGCGGCCCGGGCTGTTCGACGACGACGGACGGATCGAACAGCATCCCGACCGACACGAAGAACAGGACGGCAAATGCATCCCGCAGTGGCAACGTCTCTTCTGCGGCGCGCCGGCTCAGCTGTGTTTCGCCGAGGATCATGCCAGCGAAAAATGCCCCGAGAGCCAGCGAGACGTCGAAAATATAGGCTGCCCCGAAGGCGAAGCCGAGGGCGATGGCGAGGACCGCAAGCCGGAAAAGCTCGCGCGAGCCGGTATGGACCACCCAGTGCAGAAGCGCCGGGATCACCCGCTTTCCGACGACCAGCATTACGACGATGAAGCCGATGATCTTCACGACGGTGATGGCCAAGTTCATGGCGAGGTTGGCCGGCCCGTCCGGAGTCTGCGAGAGGGTCACCAGCGCCGGGAGCAGGACCAGGGCGAGAACCGTCACCAGGTCCTCGACGATGAGCCAGCCGACCGCGATCCGCCCTCTTTCGGTTTCCACCAGCTTTCGGGACTGGAGCGACCGGAGCAGGACGACCGTGCTCGCAACCGAGAGGGCGAGACCGAAAACCAGGGCCCCGCCGACCGGCCACCCGAGGCTGAGCCCGAGAATTGTCCCGAGCGCCGTTGCAAATACTATTTGGGTGATTGCCCCCGGGATCGCGATTTTCTGGACGGAAAGCAGGTCGCGCAGGGAAAAATGAAGGCCAACGCCGAACATGAGCAGGATGACGCCCAATTCGGCGAGCTCATTGGCAAGCGCCGCGTCTGAAACAATCCCGGGCGTAAAGGGGCCGACGATGACCCCGGCGAACAAATAGCCTGCTACCGGCGATGTCCGCAGCCGGTGTGCGATCGCGCCCATCAAGAAGGCGACGACCAGTCCCGCAACAATGGTGGCTATGAGCGGCGTGTGTTGCGGCAAGCTACCTCCAGGCTGGTTCTCCATTGGGCATAACCAACGAGGCTTTTCGCGTCACCAATTTCGGGACTTTTGATAATCGTGAAGGAGATGCCATAGTCGGCGATATGGCGAGACTATCCTGGATGTTCCTCCCGCTTATCGCGCTCGCTTCCTGCGCGGAAGAAGAGCGGTCGGCGGCTATCCCGTCCGGAGAGGATATCGCCCGTCTCGAAGCCGCGCTCGCCAGCAATCCCTGCGTCGGCGCGCTCGACAAGTGGGAGCGGCACTACCGGTTCCAGACGAGGCGGATGACGTTCAACAAGACGGCGGTCGTCGCCAACCTCGGCGTTATCGAGTTCCAGCTGCGGCCGGCCGGGACGACGGTCTCACAGCCGGGCTTCGTCGTGCATGCCGCCGAACCGGTTCACCCGTTCCCGCCGGTATCCCGGCAGGAGCGAACGATCACCGGCGTGTTCGCGATCGGAAGCGGGAAGCTCAATATCCGCGGCTGCTGAGGCGGCTCGCGTCAGGCAGCAGTCGTGCGACGCGATAGGCAAAGCATCGCCCAAAAGCATCGGGGCGGTCCCCGCCTGGGGCCGCCCCGGATGAAATTCACCAGTCGCTGTGAGATCGGCAGGGTCGGCTTCGCCGCCCCTTACTTGATCTTGGCTTCCTTGAATTCGACGTGCTTCCGCGCGACCGGATCGTACTTGCGGAACGACATCTTCTCGGTCTGGTTGCGCGGGTTCTTCTTGGTCACATAGAAAAAGCCCGTGTCAGCAGTGCTGACCAGCTTGATCTTGACGGTTGCCGGCTTGGCCATCTCGAGAATCCCGAATATCTTGAAAAATTGAAGGCGGGCCATGAGGCTCCGCCCGAACCGCGGCTCCATGACGGTCAGGGCCGATTCTGTCAACCCGGGAGCCCCGTCTCTGCTCTCCGGAGCGCGCACACCCGGGGCCAATATCTCTCGGTGTGTTCCCTCGCGCCCGTTGATCCGGCGTTAACCATTTTGCGCGAGCATCGACACGGCAATGGAGAACCCGTCGATGTCTGCTCCCGATTCGCTCAACATGGTCCGGGCCCGCATCGGACAGCGCATCAACGAGATCGAGCGGCGCGTGGCGCGGCTGAAGCCCGTCGACATCTGCAGCAGGATGGAAGCAATCCGGCTGATGGCGGTCGAGCATGGCCTCGCAACGCTTGAGGGGCTTGCCGACTATGGCGCTCACCATGCCCTGATGCCGGGCCATATGACCGCGACGCGCGCCTGCCTTGAACATATGGACGATGCACTGATGAGCGAGGACCCCGTGCATGACCGGGAGTCGATTCTCGCTGCGCTTGCCGTCCGGCTGAACTAGGGGCGCGAACCCGCCCGTGCTTTCGTGCATTAAGGTGCCATGCGCGCCTTTTCCCAGCTGCTCGACGACCTCGTCTACACAAGGTCGCGCAATTCCAAGCTGAAGCTGATTGGCGATTATCTTCGGGAAACCCCCGATCCTGACCGCGGTATCGCGCTCGCGGCGCTCACCGGCACGCTCGACCTTCCGGCGGTGAAGCCTGCCCAGGTGAGGGCGATGGCCGAGGAGCGGGTGGACCCGGTCCTCCTCTACATGAGCCGCGACTATGTCGGCGACATGGCCGAGACCGTTGCGCTGCTCTGGCCGACCCCGCGGGGCGAACGCTGCGAGATCGATGACGGAACGCTTCGAATCTCGGACGTGGTTGCGCGGCTGCGATTGATCAGCCGGTCTGACGCGCCCGCTACACTCGCTTCCATGCTCGACCATCTCGATGCCTCGGGGCGTTTTGCGCTGCTGAAACTGGCCACCGGAGCCTTGAGGGTAGGGATCTCGGCGCGCCTCGCAAAACAGGCCCTCGCGGACGCCTTCGCGCTCGATGTCGAGCAGGTCGAGGAAATCTGGCATGGGCTCGAGCCGCCGTTCCAGCCCCTGTTTGACTGGGCCGAGGGGCGAGCCGACCGGCCGGACGTCAGGGACGTGCCCGTCTTCAGGCCGTTCATGCTTGCCCATCCGCTTGAATCGGCGCGGGTAAGCCTCGAGGAATATGCGGCGGAATGGAAATGGGATGGCATCCGCGTCCAGCTGGTCCACGCCGGCGGCCAGACCCGGCTCTACAGCAGGACCGGCGATGATATCAGCCCGAGCTTTCCCGACGTGGCCTCGGCCTTCGCCGCACCCGCCGTGCTCGACGGGGAATTGCTGGTTCGGGGCGATGTCCAGGGCGGCGCTGCGGCGAGCTTCAACGCGCTCCAGCAGCGGCTGGGGCGAAAGAAGGTCAGTGCCGCAATGCAGGGCCAGTACCCGGCGTTCGTTCGGCTCTACGATATATTGTTCGAGGGCGAGGAGGATTTGCGGCCTCTCCCCTGGACGGAGCGGCGCCTTCGGCTCGAGCGCTTCGTCGATAAACTGGATCCCGGGCGCTTCGACCTCTCGCAACTGATCGAGGTCGAGAGCTTCGACGAGCTCGAGGAGATGAGGCTCGGAGTTCGCGGCGAGGGGGTCGAGGGCATGATGCTGAAGCGCCGCGATTCGCCCTACGTCGGAGGCCGCCGCGCGGGCCTGTGGTACAAGTGGAAAAGGGACCCGCTGACCGCCGACTGCGTGCTCATGTATGCCCAGCGCGGCTCGGGCAAGCGATCGAGCTATTACAGCGACTTCACCTTTGGCTGCTGGACCGAGGCGGGTGAGCTGCTTCCGGTCGGCAAGGCCTATTTCGGGTTCACCGACGAGGAGCTGAAATGGCTGGACCGCCATGTCCGGCAGCATACGGTCAACCGGTTCGGCCCCGTCAGGGAACTGGACCGAAGCCTCGTGCTCGAGGTCGCATTCGACTCAATTCACCGCTCCAGCCGCCACAAGTCCGGGCTGGCGATGCGCTTCCCGCGCATCAGCAGGATCCGTACCGACAAGCCGCCCGCCGAGGCGGACCGGATCGAGACGCTGCTCGGGCTCGTCACATGAAAAAGCCCGTCCGGAAAATCCTTCCGGACGGGCCTTTCGTTCCCCGCTCCTGGGAAAAATCAGCTGAGCGGCTGGAGGTTCACCGCGGCATATTTGCCGCGCCGGTCGACCTCGATGTCGAACTCGAACCGGTCACCCTCGTTGATCGTTGGGAGGCCCGCGCGCTCGACCGCCGAGATGTGAACGAACGCGTCCGGCTGGCCGTCATCGCGACTGATGAAGCCGAAGCCCTTCATCGCGTTGAAGAACTTGACCGTGCCCTGGGCCTTCTCGCCAGTGAGCTGGCGCTGGGGCCCGCCGCCGCCCGCAGCGCCCTCGCGCGGCGTGCGAACGACTTCGAGCGGCTCGCCCTCGATCTTGAGATTGGTCGCGGAGATACGTCCGCCACGATCAACCAGCGTGAACTCCAGCGGCTGACCGTCGGCCAGGTCCGTCAGCCCGGCCTGTTCGACGGCCGAGATATGGACGAAGACATCTTCTCCGCCATCGTCACGGACGATGAAGCCAAAGCCCTTTTGCGGGTTGAAGAACTTTACGGTTCCCTTGCCTTCGCCAACGACCTGGGGGGGCATTCCGCCACCACCGCCGCCGCGGAAGCCGCCGCCACCGCCACCGCCGCCACGGAAGCCGCCGCCTCCGCCACCGCCGCCGCGATATCCGCCGCCGCCGCCGCCAAAGCCGCCACGGTCACCGAAACCGCCGCCGCCGCCGCCGAAGCCGCCGCGATCGCCGAATCCGCCACCGCGGTCACCAAAACCGCGATCAAAACCACCGAAATCATCACCACCGAAATTGTCGCGCTTGTCACGGCCGCGACTGCCGCGGTCACCCTTACGCCCTCGATCGAACCCCATGGAATTCCAAACTCTCTTGTGCCCCCAAAAACGTAGAACCAACGCGCTGGGCCCGTGGCGCAACCGGCCGCGCGCGCAGAATCACTGCACGCACGGTGCCATATGTACAGGAAAAATGGCCGGTCTCCTAGTGTTTCCATGGTTAAGACTGGCAACCGCCCCATTATTGCGACTAGAGGTTGGCAAAGCCCCAAGGTCGTCACCGGCGGTTCATGCCGTTTCGGCCATCAAGAGACCGGAACAACCATGGCAATTCATTTTCACGAAGAAGACCTCCCCTCCGCCGACCTGTTTTCGCCCGAGGCGGTGATCGCGGTCGACACGGAGGCGATGGGGCTCCTCCCCGGACGGGACCGATTGTGCCTTGTCCAGCTGTCCGACGGCTCGGGCGACGAGCATCTTGTCCGCTTCGGGCCCGAAAGCGACTATTCGGCTCCCAATCTCAAGGCCCTGCTCGCCGATCCCGACCGGCTGAAGCTCTATCATTTTGCGCGTTTCGACGTCGCCATCATGCGCGCCTATCTCGGCATTGTCGCGGCGCCGCTCTACTGCACCAGGAAGTCCTCGCGGCTGGTACGCACCTATACCGACCGGCACGACCTCAAGGACCTGGTCAAGGAACTGCTCGGCACCGACCTTTCCAAGCAG
>CAZQLI010000099.1:0-4533 GCA_964594145.1 uncultured Sphingomonas sp.
ATCCCCGCGGCGTGTTTACGGCGATGGGCCTGAGGTTCGGCGAGAACATCATCTATTACATGGTGGTCACCTTCTCGATCACCTACCTTGCCTACCGGGAGATCGACACGACCGAGATACTGGCGCTGCTCTTCGCGGCCCATATCCTGCACGTCGTCGCGATACCGTCGGTCGGAGCGCTTGCCGACCGCCTCGGCCGCAAGCCCGTCTATATTGCCGGGGCGTTGCTCACCATGGCGTGGCCCTTTGCCGCCTTTCCGATGTTCGACAGCGGGAACGCCTACGCCATCCTCGCAGCGATCATGCTGGGCCTCGCCGTCCATGCTCTCATGTACTCGGCCCAGCCGGCGATCATGGCCGAGATGTTTCCGACCCGGATGCGCTACTCGGGCGTGTCGCTTGGCTACCAGGTGACTGCAATCGTGGCGGGAAGCTGGGCCCCGCTGATCGGGACGGCGCTCCTGCGCGAATATGAAGCCTGGCAGCCGATCGCCCTCTACATCTGCGCATCTGCAGCGGTCAGCCTCGTTGCAGCCCTCGTCATGCGCGAAACGAAGGGGACGTCGCTCGTCGCCATCGACGAGGAGGACCGGTCAAGAAGGACCGCTTGAGTAGCTGCCGGCAGTGATTGATCGGTCGACCCGCCGTTCTAGACCAAGCCTCTGAGCTTGAGGATATCGTTACAAGGATCGACGAAATTGCGGGCCGCAAGGCCGTGGCCCGCATAGGAAACTAGCAAACTAAGCGAACCCCAGTATCTTCTTCTCGGCGGCGCTGTTCACGCGAAGATTTGATTTAAGCAAGGCGACAAGCTCTTTGCTCTTGCCGCGCCAATGGCGGCGGAAGTTCAGGAGCGTGGCGCCCTTATAGGTGGCGTCCGGGGTTACACGCCACACAACACCCATCTCGGCCTCAATGTTGCGCGCGCTGCGATCAGGCTCACCTATCGAGATGTAGGCCACATCCGCCATTTCGTCGTAGCTGGCATATATCTTCTTAGCCATCTCCGCGCTTCCATATCATGTTTCCGTGGCGCTTTGCCCCAGAATAATAAGCACTGGTTACCAAGTTGACCGTGCTGCTGGCCTAGTGCCCCATCAGGAGCGGGACCGAACTGCCGGCCAGCACCGAGCGGGTAACGCCGCCGAACATATATTCCCGAACGCGGCTGTGACTGTAGCCACCCATGACGACATAGGAGGCGTTCAACCGTTCCACTTCAGCGTTCGTGCAGGCGAACACGAAGTCGGTGTCCTTTGGATCAGGATGGGCAGTCTCGACCTTGAGCTCGGCATGGATGCCGTGCCGCGACAGGTACTGGAGCAGGGCGGTCGAGGGGAACGCTTCCTCCTTATGCTCCTCAATCCGAAGCACATGGACATCCGAGGCCAGCTTCAGCAGGCCGACTGCCGAGCGCACCGCATTTGCTGCCTCGAAGCTTCCGTTCCAGGCGATTAGCACCGGGCCGGTTGGATCCGGCACCTTGCCGTCATCGGCAGCAATGAACAGGGGTGTCCGCGAGCGGTGCAGGAGGTCGCCCAGCAGGCCGGTCGTCGACCCCTGGAACTCCGAGCGGTTCGGCTGGCGCCCGGTGACAACAAGGTCGGCAAGCGCTGCCTTGCTCACGATCTGGCCCGGGATATTGCCGGTGACCTGCTTATAGTCCCAGCTGACGTCTTCATTGTCGAGCTCGGCATGGAGGCGCTGGCTCAGCAGCTTTTCCTCTTCGTCAATCGCCTTGATGACGTCGTTCATGACGAACAGGCCGCCAAAGCCGTCGAACGCGACATATGCCTCGATCGGTGTGACATGGAGGCAGCTGAGATGGGCACCGCACGCCCGGGCGAGCGACAGGGCTGTTTCGAGCGTCTGGTCGAGCGCCTTGTCATTCTGTACATGAAGCAGGATCGTCTTCACGCCGGCGTCGGCGCTGGTTACCGCTCTACCCTTCGGTGCCGCTTGGCGGTCAGGCTGCTTGGCGTCCACGGATCTTCTCCTTTGCACGCACGGCCGCAGGGCGGCCTGCGAATTTCCGTGAGGCCGACCTAGATCGCCCATCTTCCGCCATAAATAAGTAGACTTGCGTAAGCGCACCTCGCCGGTCCGCCGGATGGACGCCGGATGTCATGTGACCGTGGTGGCCTATTGCCTCGCGTCGGCGGCAGGCTCGTCCTCGATCACCGTGACGGGGGTTCCTGCATTGCCGGAGCGGAGCGGTTCAGGCGTCACAATGACGATGCTGCCGGGCCGGATCACTTCCAGCACCGCTCGCCTGAATGCGTGGGGCATCTGGAAACCGCCAGCTTCGCCGGTCGTAACTTCCAGCCCCTCGGAATTTCCGTCGAACTGGAGCTTGAGCCATTGGCGCCCTGCATCATCCCAGCGCCGGAGCAGGTAAGCGAAGGAAACTTTCGGGGCGATCGCCGCCCTGACGGGGGCTGACCCGATGACCTCCCCGTTTCGCAGCACGATTGCACGCTGGTCGGCAACGCTGACGATGACCGACACCACTCCGCGCGCTGCACGTTCGGGGTTCCAGTCGAACGCGGCATTGGCGATATCCCCGGCCGGCGGCAGCTCGTGTGACAGCGGCAGTTCGACGGTCCCGTCCAGCCGTGCCGGTATTTTGGTCACGACGACGGTCATGCCAAGCCCGGTGACGCCGTAGAGAAGCCGTGCAAACTCCTTCGGCAGCCGGATGCAGCCATGGGATGCCGGGTAGCCGGGCAGCTGGCCCGCGTGGAGGGCGACACCCTTCCAGGTGAGCCGTTGCATGTAAGGCATTGGAGCGTTGTTGTAAGTGCTCGAATAATGTTCGACGCGCTTCTGCAGGATGGTGAACACGCCGGTCGGCGTTTCGTAACCCGGCTTCCCGGAGGACAGGGTTGAAGCCCCGATCGGTGTTCCGTTGCGGAACAAGACTGCTCGTTGCGTATCGAGATTGACGATGAGCAGGGTAGGGCCGACCGGAGCCTTTTCCGGTGCCCACACGAACTCGCCGGGCTTTAGCGTCGGTGCAACAGCGAGAACGGCTCGCCCAGCGAGATCCACCCGGGGCGATGCGCCTGCTTCCGCGAGCGGCATGAAGACCAAAAGAAGCAAGGCGACAAGTCTGATCATGTCCTTGCTGATCGCTCCACTACCCCGCCGACAATATTCGGAAATCCCCTTAGGTGAAAATTAGGTCGTGCCTGCAACCATGTGCAGCCACAGCCGTCGTAATAGTCCGATCATGGCGAGGACCCACGCAGCCAGGGCAATGTACAGCAACAGCTGTGGAATGGGATCGAGAAAATTATAGCCCATGGCATTGTCGAACTGCAGCGTCGACGTGGTGTACATCCCAAGCGGAAATATCATCCCCCATACCGCTGGCTCATAGCGGACCTGATCCCGCTTCCAGACATAGCGCCAGAGCATCAGGGAAAAGAGGAAAGGGATCCACCAGCTGGCTACTGCCCAGAAGAAAAAGGTGAATCCGCGAATGAAAGGCAGCAAGGGCCCCAGCATCGGCCATATGTCCGCTCGCTGGATGAGCATCGAGCCGGCCAGCGTGCTGATCGCCACTGCGCCCATGTTGATCCAATAGGGCGGGCTGAAATCCTCGCGGCGCAATGGAACGAAGGTCAGCCGGTAAAAGATCAACGGAATGATCGCGAGGTAAAGCATTGCTCCGATCAGGAACATCGCGATGACCTGGAACTGGACAGCTTCGGGTGGTGGCGCGCTCGCGTCGAGCATGGTTCGAAGCACTACGACGGACTGGGTCGCAACCGCGGCGATCAGCCAGGCGCCGTTGATGCCGCGAGCAAGCGTTGGCTTGCGGGCCCGTACGGTCACCGCGGTGAAGAAGGTGTACATGATCGCGAACCACAGACCCAGCCCGAGCCACCAGAGCAGGGTACCAGCCTGTGTCGCCCCGACGACGACCACATTTTGGGTGCCGAGCACGCAGGTCCCGGCGATGATGGTGAAAAAGCCCGGAGAGCGTTGATGGTCTGACAAGTCGCGGAGCAGTTCGGCGCGGAAGCGCAATGCACGGATGATCGTCAGGAGCCAGAGAATTGCATATGCAAGCCAGTTCACGACAACGAGCGCGAGCGCTACCGGCCTTAGTCCCAGGAGCTGACAAGCTATCGACACGACACCGGTCGCCATCACCAGCGCGAAATAACCGGGGAACAGCGAAGCAGCGCCGCTTAGCATTGCTTCTCCAATCCCGGCCTTTTCCGGTCTGGGGGGTGCTAGCCGATCGGAATGCACAGCCTCACCGGTGCAAATTCGACAAAGCAGGGTCCACGTAGCATAAGGATGCCCCAGGCTATTATCGGCCACCCGGCGAGCGCTAACCGAAGTCGATCATGGTTCGCCGAGACAAGGCCAGATCGCCACCAGGATCCCTGCGGTCTACCGAAGAATTGCACGGATCACCAGATTTGCAGACCGGCATCCGGGACCCCTTCTGTGAACGGCCCCTGGTTGTTGATCTGCCTCATTTGCCGCTTCGAATCCTGCGCATATGCCGCCGGAGAG
>CAZQLI010000099.1:4633-7308 GCA_964594145.1 uncultured Sphingomonas sp.
AAGCCAGTCGTCTCCGCTCCCCGAAGACACGGCTGCCCTCACCAATTACATCTATACGCGCTATCACGAGGTCCATCGCCAGCAGGTGCCAGAACTCATCGCCCTTTCGCGCAAGGTCGAGCAGGTCCATGCCGGAAAGCCCGGCGTCCCGGCAGGGCTTTCCGAAGCGCTGCAGAAGGCGATCGGCGAACTCGAGGTCCACATGAGGAAGGAAGAACTCATCCTTTTCCCGGCGATGCGCCGCCAGGGCGCCGGCCCGCTGGACGGACCGATCAGCCAGATGCGGCATGATCATCTCGATCATGGAGCCCTGCTCGAGCACATGGCGAAGCTGACCGACGACTTTACCGTTCCGGAAGGGGCCTGCGGCACATGGCGAGCGCTCTATGCCGCCGCCGCGCAGTTCAGGGATGACCTCATCGAGCATATCCACATCGAGAACAACATCCTCTTTCCGCGGTTCGAGCGTCAGGCGCAGGCATAAGGGAAAACTCTGATGGACCGGGCGCCTTTAACCGCCCAGTTCGAATGCATCGGCGGCGGCTGAGCGGAATGCCTTTGGCTCGGCCGCCTTCCGCGCCGAATATCGTTGGGAGGAAAAAGTCATGATCTGCCCGCAATGCGGCGAACCGACACCCCCGGGACCGCTCGATGCCCGATCGTCGGTCGCCACTGCAAACGCCCGGGGTGCGAGCAGGCAGTCAGGACCGGGCGTCCTCGCAAGACTCCTTTCGGGCCTCGCCCGAAAGCGCTCTTCCTAGGGAAAGATGATTGTGACGAGGACCGACGAGTCCTCGATCGCTTCCAGCGCGTGGGGGTCGCCGGGTTCCAGGTGAACCCAGTCGTCAGCCTCCATCGTGAGATTGCCGGTCTTGCGGACCAGCGTGAATTTTCCTTCGAGACAGTGGAGCGTGACGGGGCCTTCGACCGAATGTTCGGCGATCCTTGTCCCGGCAGGAATGACGAGACGGACCGCCTCGAAGCCTTTTGTCTTCACAAGGGCATAGGTGCGAATATCCCGCAGTTCCGCTCCCAGCGGCGACAGCCGCGCGACCTCTCCTGCTTCCACGTGGTGAAGAGCCAATTGATCGCTCCCTTCGCGCTCATGACTTATCGAAAGGACAAACCATAGACCGGCAGGCCGGGGCTGCAAATCACGCCTGGTCGCCCGAAAAAGCCTACCCGTCCGGGGCGCTGGATTTACTGGCTATGCGGCCCGGACGACCTGGGCAGCCGGGGGACCGTCAGGCGAGCGCTGCCCCGCCGCCAACACCCGGTTTCGACCCTGTTGCTTGGCGAGGTAGAGAGCGCGGTCGGCGTCTGCCGAGACGTCTCTTGCGCCTGACGTCTGCGGAACGCTTGCAACTCCAAAGGAGGCGCTGATCGATACGCCGTGACGATCGGAGAGACGTTCGATCCGCGCGCGAAGCACCTCCGCCTTGTCGAGCGCATCAGCCAATGAGCAGTCCGGAAGGAGGATCGTCAGTTCTTCCCCGCCATATCGGCAGGCGATGTCGCACGGCCTGATTGTGGCAAGAATCTCGGCAGCCGCTTCGGTGAGCACGGCATCGCCCATGGCGTGCCCGTGCTCATCGTTGAGCTGTTTGAAATGGTCGAAATCAATCATGATGACAGAGAAGGGTGACTGGGTCCGGGCTGCCTGGTCAGCGCAACGCTGGAACGCATCCTCGAGGTAGCGCCGGTTGTATAGACCGGTGAGCCCGTCCCGCAGCGCCTGTGTACGCAGCCGGTCACGCAGCGCGAGGTTGGACAGGGACAGGGACATGGCGTCGGCAAGAGCATTGGCAATGGCCACAACGCAATCGAGCTCAGTTTCCGGATTCTCGCCGCCGCGTTCGACGATCAGCAGGCCGTAGACCTCGCCCCTCGTCATCATCGGGATCTCCATCGTCACCAGGCTGCCGTCCCGGTGCTCGCAGCAAAGCGACTCCGGCCGGTCGAGGTTCAGATGCAGCTTGCCGCGCTTGATCGCCCAGCACTGCGACGGCGCGATCAATTCGCTGGGCCGCGATCCTTCGGGCCAATTCCACGACGTCGAAAGCTCGAGCCTGTCGCCGGAATTGTTGAAGACATAGAGCGCCCCGCCAAACCCGGGCATCAGGCGCGCTGCCGTGGAACGAAGCACGGCGTTCGCGTCCGCATGGCCGAGTGCGCTCTGTAGCATGTCGGTCATCCTGAACAGGGACTCGATCTGGCTGCGTGCTTCCAGCGCGTCGACCGCCGTCTCATGCCGGCGTCGCATCTCCCGGATGAACCGTGGAGATGCCGAAACTATCACTCCAATGAGAGTAAGCTCGAGCGCAATTTCCACCCAGAAGGCGGCACCGGCGAGCCGGCCGAGCAGTTGCTCGCGGCCAACGAGCTGGATGACGATGGTGAGGCCCGCAAGCAGGCCGATGAGGAGAACCGCCAGCAGGAATCGCCGCTCGGACATATTATTGTCCGGTACGGCCGGAATAAGAGGCATTGGCATGGCAGGATTCCTTGGTCGAAACTGCTTTTGGCACGGAGATGATTCAGGAAGTCCTGCTGATTGGTCCAGAATGGCGTGAGCTGGTCGAAATCTTGCGCCTGAATGCAGGGCGGCCGGGCCCGGGGTCAGCCTTCGCCCATCGCGGGTGGTCAGGCCCTACTTCGGATGCCGATGCCGAAGG
>CAZQLI010000100.1:0-7254 GCA_964594145.1 uncultured Sphingomonas sp.
GATGCTCATGACCAACGAGCCCGGCTACTACGTCGCCGACGACTTCGGGCTCCGGGTCGAGACGCACATGGTGGTCGTACCGGCGCCCCACCCGGGCTTCCTCGAGTTCGAGACGATCTCGAGGCTGCCGATCGACCCGCGCAGCCGGTGGACTGCCTGGGTCAGCTCCTCCTTTTCGGCGACATTGGCCTGCCGGCTGCTATCGAGCTCTAAGAGTTCCTGTTCCGCAACCAGGTTCACCGGCCCGATCCGCTCGCGCTCGGCGTTCAGCCGGTCAAGCGACTCGCGCTCCTCGTCCGGATCGCCGAGCTTGCCGGGCTCGAAGCCGAGCTTCTCCGGAAGGAGCGGCGGCGGACATTCGAATTTCTCCCCGCAGATGCCGGCATATTCCTGGCGCCGGCCGACCTGTGCGTCGGCCCGGGCGGCCGCGCCTGCCCTGGCTTCGCGGGCCGCTGCAAATGCCTCGCCCGCCTCGGCGAGCGCCCTTCCGGCGACTCCTACCGCCTCCTGCGCCTTGGCCTCGGCTTCGGCGGTACGGGCGATGGCCGCTTCGCTCTCGCCAGTGGAGCGCTCGAGCCGGCTGATGTCCCCGGCGTGACGTTCCGGCTCGCCTGAGAGCTCTTCCTGCTCCTCCTCCATCGCCATTGCGCGCGCCGCCGTCTCGGCAAGCCGCTGCTCCGCCTGCAGGCTCCGCGTCCGCCATTCCCCGGATTCCCGGCCGGCCGCCGAGTGCCGCTCCCGGTCCGTCGCGGTCTCACGGGCACGGGTAGCGGACCGTGCCCTGCAGTCGGCCACCGCTTCGCCGGCAGCGGCGGCCCTCGCCCTTGCCAGCTCGACTTCATTGCGCAGCCCGTCGACCTGCGGAAGCGCCGCGAGGCTCTTGCGGGCAAGTTCGACGGATTCACTTGCAGCTTCCAGCAGCGGCGTCAGGTCGGCACGGCGCTCCTCGAGGCCGGCGCGCTGCGCCTCGAGCCGCTCCAGCACTGCGCTGGCCGCATCGCCCGCCCTCGAGGCTTCCCGCCCCGCGCGCTCGGCGCTCGCTGCAAGGCCGCGTGCCTCCTCGGCGCTCCGCCGATAGGCTTCAACCGCCTCGACTGCCGAATCCCGCGCCGCCTCGGCGTTGGCGACCGACTGTTCGAGCGCCGGAAGCTGGCCATCGATTTCCGCGAGGCGGTTGGCGCGCAGCAGCCTTTCGGCCGCAGCGGCCCCGCCGCCGATGCTGACGAAGCCGTCCCAGCGACGCATCAGCCCGTCGCGGGTAACCAGGCGCTGTCCGACGGCGAGCGGCTGGCCGACATCCCCGTCGGCGACGCCAACCTGCGCGAGCCTTCGATGCAGGGCCTTGGGCGCCTCGACATGTTCCAGAAGCGAAACAAGGCCGGCTGCAAGCGGCGGATCCGATGGCTGGGCATCGCTGCCCTGCCAGCGACGCGGGCCATCGGAGCCGAGCACAGCCTCGATATCTTCGCCGAGCGCCGCAGCGAGGGCCCGCTCATAGCCTGGCGCTGCGCGCAGCTCGGCAAGCGCAGCCCCGCCGCCATGCTCAAGCGCACGGGCGAGCGCCTCGCGCTCGGACTTCGCTGCGCTGAGCGCCGCCCGCGCCGCTGCAAGCGAGCTTTCAGCCTCGTCCCTGGCGGCAGCGGCCTCGGCTCGGCCCTGCTCGGCGGCGGCAAGCGATTTTTCCGCCTCGGCGAGCTGGAGCCGGCATGCCTGGGCGGCGCTCGCGGCTTCCTCGATCCTGGCTTTTTCGGCGGTGCCGTCGCCGAGCGCAGCCAGCTGCTGCTCGAGCCGATCGCGTTCCGCCAGGACACGCGAGGCCTGGGCCTCGGCTGCCTCCAGCGCGGCTTCCGCAACCCGCCGCTCCGCGCGCATCGCTGCTTCCCGGGCGAGGACCTCGGCAAGGGTCGCCTCGGCCTCGCGCGACACGGTTTCCGCTTGGGTGAGCTCGGTAGCGATCCGGGCGGCGATGGTCTCACCGTCCGCCAGCCGCTCCTCGATCTGGCGGCGCTCCTGCTCAAGCGTCTCGATCGCCCGCGCGGCGTCGGCTTTCAGGGAAACCTCGCGCGCCGTCTCCGCCGAGAGCGCCTGGGAAAGCCGTTCGAGCTCGGCGAGGCGTCGCACCACCGTGTCACGCCGGGCCCTTGCGGTGGCGAGCTCGTGGG
Source organism: uncultured Sphingomonas sp. (assembly GCA_964594145.1). Taxonomy (GTDB): domain Bacteria; phylum Pseudomonadota; class Alphaproteobacteria; order Sphingomonadales; family Sphingomonadaceae; genus Sphingomicrobium. Next base: position 2,163 of record CAZQLI010000100.1, read on the forward strand.
CGAGGGTCCGACCGGCATCGCGTTCCGCGATCGCTGCCTCGCGCTTCTCGGCGAGGGCAGCCATTGCCTGTTCCTGAAGCCGTTGTGCGACCTGCATCGCTTCCTGGAGCCGGGCGACCTCCGCTTCGCAGGCCCTGGCTTCCTCGGCAGCCTCCTGGGCGGCCCGGTCAGCCTCAGCCCAGCGCGCGTAGATGAGCTTGCCCTCGGCGAGGCGGATCCGGTCGGTAAGCGCCCGGTACCGCTCGGCTGCACGGGCCTGGCGGCGGAGCGCGGAGGCGCGCGCTTCCTGGTCGCTCAGCAGCTCGTCGAGCCGCAGCAGGTTCTGCTCGGTCGCGCGCAGCTTCTGCTCGGCGTCCTTGCGCCTGGCATGAAGCCCGGAAATCCCGGCGGCTTCCTCGAGCATCATCCGCCGCTCGACCGGCTTTGCCGAGATTACCGCCCCAATCCGGCCCTGGCTGACGAGAGCCGGTGAATGAGCGCCGGTCGCAGCGTCGGCGAACAGGAGCGCGACGTCCTTCTGGCGAACGTCACGGCCGTCGATCCGGTAAGCCGACCCGGCGCCCCGCTCGATCCGGCGGGTGATTTCGCTTTCGCCGCCGACGTCATTGTCGGCGTCACCGGCAGACCGCTCGATCAGCAGCGAGACCTCGGCGAAGTCCCGTGCCGGCCGGCTCGCCGTCCCGGCGAAGATGACATCCTCCATGCCGCCGCCGCGCAGCGACTTGGGGGATGCCTCGCCCATCACCCAGCGAATGGCCTCGAGGAGATTGGACTTGCCGCAGCCATTGGGGCCGACCACGCCGGTCAGCCCCGGTTCGATCCTGAGTTCCGCAGGCTCGACGAAGCTCTTGAAGCCGCTGAGTTTCAGCCGGCGAAAGCGCAAACTTCTACCCCCCTGGGAGCCATATCAGCTGCCGAGCGCTTCCTTGATCTTGGGCTCGAGCAGGTCCCAGCCAGCGACCTGTTCGACCAGCGAGCCGTTGATCACGAATGCCGGCGTACCGGGAATATTATAGGTCGAGACGGCATCGCTGTTCATCTGCACCAGCCGGTCGATCTCCGCCTGGTTGGACAGGCACTGGTCGGCCTTCGCCTGCGGGACACCGCGCATCGAGACATATTGCTTGAGACCGGCGAGATCGGCGATGGTCTTGAACTGCTGCGCCGGCGGCTGGTCCTGGAGTCCCTGGAGCGCCGACTGGTCGGCTGCCTGGATCTTGGATACCCAGTCATTCTGGTCAGCGAACAGGTTGCGCGTCAGGCCGAAGAAGCCCGCTTCCCCGGCGCACCGGGCCAGGAGCGAGGCCGTCATGTCGAACGGGTCGCGCACATAGTTGCGGAATTCCCAGCTGACGAGACCCTTCTTCACATAATTCTCGATCAGGGGCTTGCCGCCCTGCTCGTCGAACGCCGCGCAGTGCGGGCAGGTCATCGAACCGAATTCGACCAGCTTCACCTTGGCGTCCGGGTTGCCCATGAGGAAGCCGCCCTCGGGCGTCTGGGTGACGATGGTCGACCAGTCACCATTGTTCGGTGCCGGAACGGGCTCGGCGCTTACCTCGGGACCGTTCGATGTCGGAGCATTTGATTTCTCCGCGTTGCAGGCACTGGCGAGCATCGCCGCGGAGGCGAGGAACAGGACAGAGATTCGCATGGGTGTCATTTGCTCCGGATGATTGGAATGGAAGGAACCGAAATATCGTCCACGGCAGGAGTTCCGCTTGAGCCTGCCAGCTTTGCCGCAAGCGATTCGAGGCAGGCACGAAGCTCGGGGTCGGCGATCTGGCGGAGGCCCTCGCCGAGCTCGCGCGGGATGGTCGCCGCTGCAGGGCGCTCCGGCCTCGGCTCGGGCTTGTGCGCGCGGCCCTGGCGAAACACCACCCTCGCCACTGCCTCATAGCCGAAGAAACGGTTGACCCGCTCGATGATGAGCGGCCCGAGATGCTGGATCAGCGGAGCGTGCGCGCCCTCGACGCAAAGGGTGAGCGTTCCGCCCGCCTTTCGGCCGGCAGGAAAACGGATCGACTCGGGAGACGAGACCTTCGCGTAGCGCTCCCCGACAATTTCCGCCCAGCGGCTGACCACGGCGCCCTGGACGAAGCCGAACCGCCGGAATGAAGTGCCGGCAATGTCCGATACGAGGTCGCCGCAGGCTCGCGCAGCGCCCCGGCGCGTCTCAGCGGGCCCGGGACGCAGGCCACTCGTCTTGGATTCGGAACGCCGGGACTTCGCCATTTGCGCGGACCATGCCATAGCGTTTTCATGCCCGCCAGTGCTGCAAGGCAGCTTCTTTCCCATTATGACGATCAGGCAAGGGCCCTGCCATGGCGCTCGCCGCCCGGCGAACCGCCGCCCGAGCCATATCTCGTGTGGCTGAGCGAAGTCATGCTCCAGCAGACCACCGTCGCCACGGTCAGGCCCCGGTTCCGCCGCTTCGTCGATCGCTGGCCGACGATCGAGGCGCTGGCGGCGGCAAGTGACGAAGAGGTGCTGAGCGAATGGGCGGGCCTTGGCTATTATGCCCGGGCACGCAATCTCATCGCCTGCGCCCGGCGCGTTGCCGAGCTTGGCGCCTTCCCGCGAACCGAAGCCGAGCTTCGAAAACTGCCTGGCGTCGGCACCTATACCGCTGCTGCCGTCGCCGCGATTGCCTTTGGCGAGCCGACAGTGCCGATCGATACCAATGTCGCGAGAGTGGTGGCGCGACTTCATGGGATCGCCCGGCCCGTTGCAAGCGCGATGGGCGATATCCGGCTGCTGGCGGGCGGGATGGTTCCCGCCGACCGGCCTGGCGACTTCGCGCAGGCGATGATGGACCTTGGCGCCAGCCATTGCCGCCCGCGCTCGCCTGATTGCGCACCCTGCCCGCTCGCTGGCACCTGCATTGCCCGGGCAAGCGGCAATCCCGAGGCCTTCCCTTCACCTCCAGGGAAAAGGCAGCGGCCGCACCGGCACGGAATTGCCTGGTGGACAGAGCGCCAGGGCTCGCTGTGGCTGGTGCGCCGGCCGGAAAAGGGAATGCTCGGCGGGATGGCGGCCCTGCCAGGGCCCGAGTGGGCCAGCGACGCGCCGGCGCAGCCGGGACTGGTGACCATAAGCCACGGCTTTACCCACTTCACCCTCGACCTCCATGTCGTCCCCGTGCGCGAACCAACTGGATCCGGCTGGTGGCAGCCACTCGACGGGCTTTCCAGCGCCGGGCTTCCAACCCTTTACAGCAAGGCAGTCGAGGCCATGCTCAACAGAGAGACGCAAAGTGCCGCCTGACCCATTTTTTTCCGGCGACGGGCTCGACCGGGCCGACCGGCTTCGCGGCGAACCGGAAGCGATCATCGCGTTGCAGCTTTCTCCCGAAGCCCGGCAGCTTGCCTGGGAGAATGAAGCTCCCGCGATCGATGGCGATGGCCGGCTGCGCTGGGAAAAAGTCGAGGGCGTGCTGCCGCTGTTCCTCGGGTTCCGGGACGGGACACCCTGTTTTTCCGCTCTCCCCGAGGGGATGCCGCCGACCACCGCCTACGCCCATTTCCAGCTGCTGAACCAGCTCGACGCGAGGGACGCACCGGTCTTCGCTGCAGCGCTGAGCCTTGCCAACTGGCACCGGCGCCATGGCTTTTGCCCCAACTGCAGCAATGCCACCGCCCCCAACCGCGGTGGCTGGTCGCGGATGTGCGGATCGTGCGGCGCGGAACATTACCCGCGCGTGGACCCGGTGGCGATCATGCTCGCCGAGCATGGCGGCCGGCTCCTGCTCGGGCGCCAGCCGCAATATAATCCCGGACGCTATTCGGCGCTGGCCGGCTTCATCGAGCCCGGCGAAACCATCGAGGCAGCGGTCGCCCGCGAGCTCGAGGAGGAAGCGGGGATCAAGGTCCGGGGCGTCCGCTACATCGCGAGCCAGCCCTGGCCTTTCCCCAACACGCTGATGATCGGGACCTGGGCCGAGGCGATCGATGATTCGCTCACCATCGACAAGATGGAACTGGACGATGCCCGCTGGTTCACCCGCGAGGAGGTGGTTGCGGCGCTCGAAGGACAGCCAAATCCTTCCTTCGAGCCCCCGCCACGGACTGCAATTGCCCATACGCTGCTTCAGGCATGGGTCGATGGCTTGAAGTAAGTTGGAGTGGGCCTTAAAGCCACGTTCAAATTTCCAACCATCTTCCGGCTAGGCCGCGCGGGGTTTCATGAAGGATCGCCAGAATACCATCAATGGCTGGGTATTGTTCGCGGGTGTTGTCGCGCTGGGCGCGTCGATCGTCACCGGCGAGATTTTCAAGGGCGAACGGCCGGAGAAAATGGGATACCCGATCGAGGGCGTCGAGGTCGAAGGCGCTGGCGCCGAGGCCGAGCAGCCAATCGCATTCTACCTTGCCAGCGCTGACGTGGCCAAGGGCGAGCAGGTCTTCAAGAAATGCGCCGCCTGCCACAATGCCGACCAGGGCGGCGCCAATGCGCTCGGACCGGCGCTGTACGGAACGATGGGCAAGCCCATCGCCGGCCATCCGGGCTTTGCCTATTCGGACGCGCTGAAGAGCGTCGGCGGCACCTGGAACTGGGACAATATGTCGGAGTGGATCGCCAATCCGAAGAAGTTCGCGCCCGGCACCAAGATGACCTTCGCAGGGCTTTCAAACCCGCAGGACCGGGCCGATTTGCTGCTGTTCCTCAACTCGCGCGGCGGAACGCTGACGGTTCCTCCGCCCCCGGCGGCAACGCCGGAGGCGTCCGCTGACCAGGCGGCCGCCGAGGCCGATGATGCGGGCGCTCAAAAGGCGGAGAACGAGCCTGTTCTCAACGAAGCCCAGGCCGCGAAAGGCGGAAGGACGCTGGCCGGCGAAGGCGCTCCGGGCGAGGCACCGGGGCAGTAAGCCGGCTCCGGCGGGTGGCATGTCCCGGCCAATGGACATGCCGCCGCCTCAAAGCCTTTTTCAGCAAACCTCATAATGGTGGCAGACGGCGTTCCACGCCTCTTCTGCGGTTTCGACCCATGTGAACAGCTCGATGTCGTGGGGACTGATGACCCCTTCCTCGGCCAGTGCGTGGAAATCGATCACCCGCTCCCAGAACTCGCGGCCGAACAGCAGGATCGGCA
>CAZQLI010000101.1:0-6882 GCA_964594145.1 uncultured Sphingomonas sp.
CGGCTGGCGCCGACGCCGACGAACATCTCGACGAAATCGGAACCTTAAATGGTGAAGAAGGGCACGACCGACTCACCCGCTATGGCGCGTGCGATCAAAGTCTTGCCGGTACCCGTAGGGCCGACCAGCAGCGCACCCTTCGGAATCTTGCCGCCCAGGCGCGCGAACTTGCCCGGGTCCTTCAAATACTCGACGATCTCCTGAAGCTCCTCGCGCGCCTCGTCGATCCCGGCGACGTCGGCGAAGGTCACTCGGCCCTGCTTTTCGGTCAGCATGCGGTGACGGCTCTTGCCGAAGCCCATGGCGCCGCCGCCGGCGTTCTTCTGCATCTGGCGCATCACGAAGAAGCTGATGCCGAGGATCAGGAGGAAGGGCAGCGACTGGTAGAGGAGGATCAGCCAGACACTCGACTGTTCCTCGGCCTTGACCGCGACGCTGACGCCTTTCGCGACCAGCCGGTCAGCGACATTGGTGTTGGGCGGCGCTACCGTCCGGAACGTCTTGCCATCGGCAAGCTTGCCGCTGACCGTCACATTGCCGCTGGCGGAGGTGGCAAGCGTGACATTGCGGACATTCTGCTCATCGACCTGCCGGACGAAGTCCGAATAGGCCATTGGCTCGCCCTGCGCCGCGCTTCCGCTGTCGAAGGCCCGGACGAACAGCACCAGGCCGAACAATATGGCGAGCCAGATCAGCAGTGACCGGGTCCAGGGATTGCCGGGCTTCTTGTCGTTGCGCTTGTCGTCCACCTAATCATTCCTTTTTTGGCACGCGCCGGGAAAACGCACGGGGCCTGGCAGCCGGTGCCTCAATCGCTCAGGCCCATAAAATAGGCGCGTCAGGCTTAATAACAATGGAACAACGGCAGTGGAATTTGCGCAACCGGCGCTGGCCGCGGCGCGCTCGAATGCCTCGAATGGCCGTTTTTGCCAGCCGCCAGCGAGCCGGAAGGGGCCGCCGACCACTAGAAGCGCAGTGAAAATCCCACTGCCGCCTTTCGCTGCTTCGGAAGATTGATTTCCCGCGCCGTTACCGGGGCGAGTGGCTCCCTGTTCGCCCGTTCCCCGAACAGGCCAAGGCCGAACATGGTGTTGGGAAGAAGCGCTGTTCCTGCGAAAATCCGGGTTCCACCATTTCTTTGGGCGGGCGGGGCAGGCTGCGCACGGGGCATCGAATAGCCGCTGGTCTCGGCGGGTTTTTCGCTCCCCGACCAGGGAGAGCGGAGCGGCTCGCCCGCCTGTGCGCCTGTCGCCAGCGATGCCATTGCCAGAACCAGGGTCGGCGGAAATAAGCGAGCCATTGTCCCTCCAATTGCCCGCTCGGGCCAAAAGCGCTTGGCCGGTTGCAAAAGTTCCGCCCGATCAGCGGCTCCGCCGCGGTGGAGCAGGAGAGATTTTCCACCGCTGGCCGCCCTCGAGCTTCAGCTCCGAGAGGGTCACTGTTGCTCCTGCTTCGAGCGACTCCATCGCCCGCACCAGGTCCGGGCCCCTCGGCGCGGTTGCGCCAAGCTCGGCGAAGGCGGCGAGGAGCAGCCGCCGTCGCAATTCCCGGGGCAGGTCGAACGGCTCGATGACGAGCGCCTCGCCTTCCCGCCGGATGCGCGAACCGATGAGCGGCGCCAGCGCCCAGTCAAGTGCCTCGTCGGCGTCGCGGATTGCCGCGGCGCTCAGTGCAAGGCGGGCGGGGTTCAGCCAGCCAGCGCTCCCCAGCAGCTGCCGGATCCGGCTGCGGTCATGACGCGGGTCGCGGTTGCTCGGATCATCGACCGGCGTAATGCCCCGCGATCGGACAAGCGCCTCGAGCTCGGCCTTCCGCCAGTCAAGCAGCGGGCGGATGAGCAGCACTTCTTCCGAAAGCGAGCGACTGGCGCGGGTGCCCCCCAGCCCAGCGACGCCCGAGCCACGAAGCAGCCGCATGAGCAAGGTCTCGGCCTGGTCGTCCGCCTGGTGCGCGGTGGCGATCGCTGCAAGCCTGCACTCGATCGCCCACTGGTTGAGCAGCCGGTAGCGCATCGCCCGTGCCGCCGACTGGATGTTGGAGTGCGGGGGCTCGGGCCAGTCGGCAGGAAGAGTCCGGTGCGGGACGCCAAGGCTGGAGCAGAGCCGGGCGACCATCGCCGCCTCGCCCGCGCTTTCCGGCCGAAGGCCGTGGTCAACCGTGGCCGCCTCGACCAGCCCGGGGCGCGCGGCCGCAGCGAGCAGCAGAAGCGCCAGGCTGTCCGGCCCGCCCGACACTGCGAGGCCGAGCCGCAGCCCCGGGTCAAGAAGCGTGTCAAGTTTGGCGGCGAAGCGCTGGACTGCCTCGACCGCCGGCTTCACCACCTCAGCTGCACTTGGCCTCGGCCTTGGCGCCCGGAAGCGCGGCCTTGAGTGGCGCCCGGACGTTGCCGGCATAGACTTCCTCGAGCTCGGCATATGCCTTGCAGGCCTGGCCACGCTGGCCGAGCCGCATCAGGGCCTGGCCGAGGTAGAAAAGGCTGTCCTGGGCACGCTCGCCCTTGGGATCGCGGCGATAGTTGGCGAGCAGTGCTTCCGCAGCGGCGCGGGGCTGGCCCTTGTCGAGCATGGCCCGGCCAGCGAGGTTATAGGCCCAGCTGGTGCGGCGGTGGTTCGGGTATTTCTTGGTGAAAGCCTGGAGCGACTGGATCGCGGCGTCATATTTGCCGCTGTTCCACAGCCGATAGCCCTGGTCATAGGCGTCCTCGGCAGGGTCACCGCTGCTGCTGCCGGTTTCGATCACGGGCTCGGACAAGACCTCGTCATTTCCACGTTCCACCTTGGGCCGAGGCGCAGCCGGCGGAGCCTCGAACGTCTCTTCCTCTTGGGTGGCGGGCTCGCCGGCCGGCGTCGCGGTCTCGAGCGCGCGAAGCCGCTGTTCCTGGTCCGCCCTCAGCCGTGCCAGCTCGGCTTCCATGATCGACACGCGATTACCATTCTCCTCGGAATGGCGCAGTATGTCCGCCAGCTGGCGCTCGATCGCGTCGATCCGGTTGTTGAGGTTGCTTACCGATTCCTGCGTCGCGGCGGGAGCGTCGCTGAAGCCGGCGGTGTCAGCGGGCTGACCCTTGGGGAACACCTGCCGCTGGACCTGGCGGACCTGGCGTTCGAGCCGATCGATCCGCTGTTCGGGAGTCGGCTGGCGCCGCTGGGCCGCGGCGGGAGCGATGAGGAGGCTGGTGGCAAGTGCAATGGCGGAAACGGCGGCAGTAAAACGCATTGTTTGTCCTCAATCGTCGGTTTGGCGCGGGAAACAGAATTGCAGAATTTGCCTGTCCCCCCGCTGAATCATGGCTGGGTTGCAGTCTCGCTGGCGGCAGCTGGTGCAGCCTCGCCGCCCTCTTCTGCTGGCGCCGGCTCCCGGGCGGCTGCCTGCTGCGATGGCGATGCGTCCCTGCGGGCCGTCGCGGTGCGCCGGTCGGCAGCCGTCGGCTGCGATCGGGCCGCCGTCGGTGTCGCGGCTGGCGTTGACGCTGCAGCCGGCGGCGCGGCGCCCTGGCGAAGCAGGTCATCCGCTTTCAGGCTGACGCCGGAGACGGTCCGCCCCGGCTCGCCGAGCGGCGGCGCCTGCCTCGTCCCGACCGTCACGCTCAGTGCCTCGGGCTTACCGGTGGTCAGCTGCGGAGCGACCGCGTTGCCGGGGACTTCGTAACGTTCGCCTCGGGCAAGCTCGCCCTGCTTCAATATTGCCCCGCCGTCGCTGACCTCGATCCAGACGACATCGCTCGCGGTAAGCACGACCGGGCCGGCGGCCGCCACCGGTTCTGCAGGCGCCGCGATCTCGTTGGCAACGGGCGCGGTGACATTCTCCGCGGCCATGGCTTCCTCGGGCTCGAGCGAGCGGTTGTTCAGCCAGGTGAAGGCCAGCACCACGAGGACCAGCAATGCGAGGGCCCCGATGACAAGCCCCTTTGGCATCGTCCGGGCAGGATCGGCGGCCTCGAAGACTTCCGGGTGGGAATAGGTTGGCCGGGTTCCACCCATTTCGAGACGCAGCTGCTCGCCGATCTCCGCCCGGTCGAGCCCGACGGCGCCGGCGAAATTCTTGGCAAAGCCGACCGAATAGGTCGCTGCAGGCAGCCGGTCCCAGTCACCGGCCTCGAGGCTCGCAAGGTGACGGGTTGGTATGCGGGTCTGGGCAGCGATGTCCTCGATCGACAGCCCCATTGCCTCGCGTGCCTCGCGAAGGCGCTGACCGACGGTCACGACGCCGTCCGTCTCCGTCTCGTCCATTGATCTCCCCTAGGCGCCATGGTCTTGAATTTCCGCCCGTTGTCGGGAGGTGCCGCGCCCCTGTCAACCGGCCTGTTGGCCCTTGTCAGCCGATATTCACGCCGTGGCGCCGGGCCCAGTCATGAAGGGCCTTGCGAAGGTTCGCAGGCGGCTTTGCCAGCAGCGATACAACCCGGTTGCGGACCGCTGCCGTATCGATCGACCGGACCATGGCCTTGATCGGCCCGACAGCGGCCGGGGTGATCGAGAAATTCTCGATGCCGATGCCGATGAGCGCCATCGCCTCCAGCGGTCGACCGGCCATTTCGCCGCAAACCCTTATCGGCACATCAGCCTCCCGGGCCTGGGCGGCGACCCGCTGGAGGAACCGGAGGATCGCCGGGCTCAGCCAGTCATAGCGCTCGGCGAGCCGCGGGTCAGCCCGGTCGGCGGCGAACAGGAACTGGGTGAGATCGTTGGTCCCGACCGACAGGAAATCGATCCTCGGCAGGAGCAGGTCGAGCGTTTCGGCAAGGCTTGGAACCTCGAGCATCGCGCCGAACTCGACGGCCTTGGGCTTGCCCCGCTTGGCGCCTTTCGCCCATTCGATCTGCTCTTCGAACAGGCTCCGCGCTTCCTCATATTCCCACGGCTCGCTCACCATCGGGAACATCACCCTTAGGGTCCGGCCCGCCGAGGCCTCGATCAATGCCCGGGCCTGCGCCTTCATCAGCGCCTTGCGCTCGAGACTGAGGCGGAGCGCCCGCCAGCCCATCGCCGGGTTCTCGCTCTCGTCCTTCTGCGCCTGGAGATAGGGGAGGGCCTTGTCGCCGCCGATATCGACCGTCCGGAAGACCACCGGCTTGTCACCGGCGGCATCGAGGACATTCTTGTAGAGGCGAAGCTGGCTCTCGCGACCGGGAAGCTGGGCTGCAATCAGGAACTGGAACTCGGTCCTGAACAGCCCGATCCCGTCGGCCCCGGTGGTTTCGAGCATCGCAGCATCTTCGGCGAGGCCGGCGTTGACCATCAGCCCGATGCGCCTGCCGTCCATCGTCTCGGGCGGAAGGGTCCGGATGGCCGCGAACTCGGCGCGCCGCCTGGCGCTAACGCTCATCCGCTGGTCGAAGGCGTTCGCCAGCGTCCGGTTGGGCCTGACGACGACCGTCCCGTTGTCGCCATCCACCAGGATCAGATCGCCTTCATTGGCGATGTGGCGGATATCGGCAATCCGCCCGACCACCGGCACGCCCATTGCCCTCGCAACAATCGTCATGTGGGCGGTAAGCGAGCCTTCCTCGAGCACGACGCCCTTCAGCCGCCTCCGGTCATATTCGAGAAGCTCGGCCGGTCCGAGGTTCCTGGCAATGAGGATCGCGTCCTTCGCCAGGCCGGTCTGGGCAGCGGTCCCCATCCGGCCCGAGACGATCCGGAGCAGGCGGTTCGAGAGGTCCTCGAGGTCGTGCATCCGTTCCTTGAGCAGCGGATCGTCGATCTCCCGCATCCGGGCCCTGGTCCGCTGCTGGACCCGCTCGATCGCCGCCTCGGCGGTGAGGCCGCTGTCGATCGCCTCGTTGATGCGCCTCGACCAGCCCTCGTCATAGGCAAACATCTTGTAGGTCTCGAGGATCTCGTTGTGCTCGCCAGTGGTCCCGAACTCGGCTTCGCGGGTCATGTGATCGATCTGCTCGCGCATTCGCCGGAACGCGGCATAGACGCGCGTCCGCTCGGCCTCGATGTCCTCGGCCACCGTATGCTCGATAACGACCTTTGGCTGGTGAAACACGGCGACGCCCTTCGCCATGCCGGTGACCAGCTTGAGACCGGCCTCGCGCTGCATGCCGGCATTGCGCATCGACGCGCGCGCCCCGTCGACGAGCCTCGCATTGGCAATCATCTCGCTGAGGACCATTGCCACCGTCTGCAGCGCCTCGATCTCGACATCGTCGTAGCGGCGCGGCTCGGCATGCTGGACTGCGAGGACCCCTATCGGGTTCTCGCGGCGGATGATTGGAACGCCGGCAAAGCTGTGGAACCGCTCCTCGGCGGTCTCGGGCCTGTAGGCGAAGGCCGGGTGGTTGGCGGCTTCGTCGAGGTTGAGCACCCGCCCTTCCTCGGCGATCGTGCCCACCAGGCCCTCGCCCATGGCGAGCCGGGTCACATGAACCGCTTCCTTTCGAAGGCCATGGGTTGCGGAAAGCTCGAGGGCATTGTCGCGAAGAAGATAGATGGAGCAGACCTCGCTCTGCATCGCGTCGGCAATGAGGTCGACGACCCTGTCGAGCTTGTTCTGGGCCGAGCCCCGCTTGGCCATGACCTCGTGAAGTCCGGTCAATATCTCTCGGGCTGAAGCGGCGGCGCTGAGCGGCATGACCATGCGCTAACAGAAACATGGGCAGCAATCCAAGCACGGCATTAGATTGTCGCCGGCGCTCCTTGGGATTTTTGACAGGCATGGAGGGCCAGGGTCCCGCCAAACCGTTCATCGCGCAGCATTTGCGGTTCGTCCCCGGCTACCCCCGATCGCAAGGATTTGTTAACCATTGCGGTGGAACTCGGGTTTCTTTGATGCTTAAAGCGGGTCGGCAATGCGGTTTTTGACATCTTTCCTTGCGCTGCTTCTCCTCTTCGGCCAGCCGGCGCTTGCCGCGACCGTGCCCGCGCTCCAGTCGTT
>CAZQLI010000102.1:0-6841 GCA_964594145.1 uncultured Sphingomonas sp.
AGAAGTGATCCGCTCGGCGGATCCGCGCATCGCGGCACTGATCGAGCGGCACGCCGGCCAATATGACGGTCGCGGCGAACTTGGCCTCGACAGGGTCAGGGCCCTGTTGGCAAAACTCGGGAGGCCCCAGGACGCCCTGCCGCCCCAGTTCCACGTGGCCGGGACCAACGGCAAGGGATCGACCTGCGCTTTCCTGCGCGCAGCGCTGGAAGCCGCGGGAAAGAGGGTCCATTCCTTCACCAGCCCTCACCTCGTTCGTTACAATGAGCGGATCCGCATTGCCGGCAAGCTGATCGACGACGACCGGCTCGCCGGCCTGATGGAGCTGGTGATCGACGCCAATGAATCCGTTGGCGCCAGCCTGTTCGAAGTCAATGTCGCGGTAGGCTTCCTTGCATTTGCCGAGACGCCCGCCGATGCCTGCATCCTCGAGGTCGGCCTCGGGGGAAGGCTGGATGCGACCAATGTCGTCGAGCGTCCCCTGGTCTGCGGCATTGCCAGCCTGGGGCTCGATCACCAGGCTTACCTCGGGTCGACCATCCTCGAGGTAGCCGCGGAAAAGGCAGGCATTGCCAAGCGCGGAGTCCCGCTGGTGACGCAGCTCTACCCGCCGCGGATCGCCGGGCGCATCGGGGAAATTGCCAGGGCCGCTGGCGCGACCTGGGAGCCGCGCGGCCTTAACTGGAGTGCCACCGTTCGCCCGGAAAAGCTTCGCTATCGCGATCGGCAGGGCGAGCTGGAGCTGCCGTTGCCGCGACTGCCGGGCAGGCACCAGGCGCTGAACGCCGGCCTTGCAGTCGCTATGCTCCGTCACCAGTCCGAGATCCAGGTCCCCCATGCAGCGTTCGTTGCAGCCATGGGCTGGGCAAACTGGCCCGCCAGGCTCCAGCAGATCCACGAGGGCCCGCTCTTCGGCATGTTGCCCAGGGGGAGCGAACTATGGGTCGATGGCGGCCACAACCCGAGCGCATCCCGGCTGGTGGCCGACTTCGCGAGAAAGCACTGGTCGGACGATCTTCCGCTGGTCCTGCTGTTCGCCAGTTTAAAGAGCAAGGACGCGGCAGCAACGCTCCGGCCCTTCAGGGGCATTGCCTCCGAGGTGCTGACCTTGCCGATCGAGGGGCATGATTGCAGGCAGCCGCAAGACCTTGCCCTCCTCGCGGAGAGCATGGGCCTGCCGGCCGGTGCGCGGTCGAGCCTTTCCGACGCGATGACCGCGCTCAGCAGGCCGGCGAGGATATTGGTGTTCGGATCCCTTTACCTCGCCGGCGAACTGCTCGCCCTCAACGGTCCCCTGCCCGACTGACGGGCGCGGCAGGTACCGGGCGCAAGCCCAGGCACCGCCCGGGCAGTTCCGCTCGGGCGCCTGTCAGGCGGGCCGTGCTTCCGCTGCCGGCAGCGGTTCGTCATCTTCCGTGCCTGGCTGGCGGATCGCGCCGACGACGAAGCCCCGCCGCCACATGATCCACAACAGGACGAGACCTGGAATTGCAGCGACGACGGTGAACAGCCAGAAGCCGACCCAGCCGAAGCTCTCGGCGACGAAGCCGGACGGCGTCGAAAGCCAGGTGCGCCCGACCGCAGCGAAGGATGAAAGAAGCGCGAACTGGGTCGCCGTATAGGCGAGGCTGGACAGGCCCGAGAGATAGGTCACGAACACGGTGAGGCCGATGCCGCTGGTCAGGTTTTCCGTCCCGACCGCCAGCGCCAGCATGGCCGTATTGTCGCCGGAAGCCGCGAGGGCAGCGAACAGCAGGTTGGAGATCATCATCAGCACGCCCGAGGCGAACAGGGCGCGGCCCATCCCCAGCCAGGCGATGAACGGCGCGCCGAGCGCCGAGCCCACGATCAGCGCCCAGAAGCCCACCAGCTTGTTCACGGCGACATATTCCGTGTCGCTGAAGCCAAGCTCGTTGATCATCGGGCCGAGCATGATCTGGCCCATGGCGTCGCCGATCTTGTAGACGAGCACGAAGGCCAGGATCAGGAAAGCGCCGTTCCGAGTGAGAAATTCCTTGAAGGGATTGACTACCGTTTCCCTGAGCCAGGAGCCGACCGACTGTCCCGCGGCCCGTGCATGGCGTTCGACATATCTGCCGGGCCCGGCAAAGAGCGCCGCGATTGCCGCGGGGATCACGCAAAAGCCGGTGAGGCCATAGGCCACTGCCCAACCGAGGCCAGCGCCCTCCTGGCTGGCAAGGTAGATGGTTCCTGCACCGGCGATGAGGTTGCCGGTGCGATAGCCGAACTGGTTCATCGCCGTGCCGTGAGGAAGTTCGGCGTCTGGCAGGATCTCGATGCGATAGGCATCGATGACAATGTCCTGGGTGGCGGAGAGAAAGGCGACGATGATCGCCCAGAAGGCGAACAGGCCAAGGCTTGCCCCGGGGTTGCTTGCGCCGAGCTGCCAGAGGGCTGCGAACAGCAATGCCTGGATCACGAACAGCCAGGCGCGCCTCTGCCCGAACCAGCGGGTCAGGAGCGGCATCGGGAGCTTGTCGACCAGGGGAGCCCAGAGGAACTTCAGCGTATAGGGAGTAGTGAGCCCGATCGCGAAGCCGATCGTCGATTTTTCAATGCCCACCTTCGAGAGCCAGTAGGTCATCGTCGCGAGCAGCAAGGTTAGCGGAAAGCCGCTCGAAATGCCGAGCAGGAAGGCAACGAGCGGCATTGGCCGGAAATATGGCCTGATCCCCGCCCAAAAGCCCGAGGCCTGGCCGTCGGCCGGGATTGCTGCCGTGTTGCTCAAACCTTGTCTCCCCGAGGACCTGGAAATCGGCCGCGAGCCTAGCAGGCAGATCCCATAGGGGAAGCGCAAATAGGAAGCGGCTCATGCCGAAATATGGTTCGGTTCGGCCTTGCAACGGTTCGCCATGAAGCGCAGGGTCAAGATCCATGGACATGCCGCGAAGACCAAGGCGCCCGACGCCTGGCCAGCGGGCGCTCGCCGATGCGCTTGCCCGCGGAGAGGCCGCCCTTGGCGAGGGCGTCATGACGCTTTCCGCCAGCCGCTACATCGACCAGGGCCAGTATGACCGGGAGCGAAGCGCGATTTTCGACCGCCTGCCCCACCTCATTGCGCCGTCGGCGCTGCTGCCCGAGCCCGGCCAGGCCCTTGCCCATGACGGCTATGGGACGCCGCTCATTCTCACCCGGGACCATGACGGGAAGGTCCATGTCTTCGCCAATGCCTGCAGGCATCGCGGGACCCGGCTGATCGACAGCCTCGAGGTCGCCCCGGCCAAGAGGATCGTCTGCCCCTACCATGCCTGGGCATATAAGCCCGACGGCCAGTTGACCGGGATGCCGAGGGCCGACTGTTTCCCTGGCCTCGACCGGTCGGAGCATGGCCTGAAGGAGTTTCCATCGCTCGAGGCCGGCGGTCTCATCTGGTGGGCAAAGGACGGCGAAGCCGATTTTGGCGACGCCGAAGCGCTTGCGCCCGACCTCGACGCATTTGGTCTTGCCGACCTTCATCTCTACCGGAGACGAACACACGACGTCGCCGCCAACTGGAAGCTGTTCGTCGATGCCTTCCTCGAAAGCTACCATGTCCAGCGCCTCCACGCGGCGACGATCGCCAGCTTCTTTACCGACGGAATCACCGCCGCCGACATGATCGGCCGGCACCAGCGGGCGGTTGTCGGCAGGGAAGCATATCTGGCGGAAATCGACCGGGACGACTGGACCCAGCTGAGGAAGGCCGTGACCTATACCTACCAGCTGTTCCCGGCATCGGTGATCATCGTCAGCCCCGACTATATCAACCTCCTCGTCGGCATGCCCCAGGGGGTCGATCGGACACTCGTCGAGGATTTCATGCTCATCCCCGAAGAGCCCGCGAGCAACGAGGCCGAGGCGCACTGGCAGCGAAGCTGGGACCTGCTCGACGGCGGGACGTTCGGTGACGAGGATTTCAGGGCCGCCTCGCTCTGCCACCGGGGCCTTGCCTCGGGGCAGGTGGACGAAATCATCCTCGGCCAGCTGGAGCAGGGAATCGTCGACTTTCACGCCAGGGTCGACGAGGCCATTCAGGCGACGGCCGAGGGATAGAGCGTCAGCCCCTTCGGGGGCGAGACCTTTTCTCCTGCGAGGAACTTGTCGACGGCAGAGAGGGCCGCCTTGAGGGTACGGTCGCCATAGGGCTTCTGGAGGCAGCCGATCGCGAACTCGGCAGCGTTCTCGGGCGGTGCGCCGGTGACGAACAGCACCGGGATTCGCTTGACCCTGGCCAGCATTGCGAGGTCTATGCCGGTTCGATCGCCCCGCAGCCGGACGTCGCTCAGAACGAGGTCCACCTGCTCCGCCTCGAGCGCTTCTGCAGCGTCGCCGTAGCGGTCCAGGGTTGCAACCACTTCATAGCCTTCATCGGAGATGAGCTTTTCATTGTCGAACGCGGTCAATGGCTCGTCCTCGACAATGAGGATTCTATTGACGATCCGCTTGCGCTTGCCGAACAGCATCCCGACCCCATGACTAAGAACCTCCCTCCGCAACGAACGAATGCCAAGCCGGTGCCGCGCAAACGGCAAGCGGGTGCAAAGCCGCGTGGTCCAAGGCCAGGGCCTGCCCGAGACGAGGGCCCGCAACGCATCGCCAAGCTCCTCGCCCGGGCGGGTGTCGCCTCGCGCAGGGACGTCGAGCGGATGATCGCGGAAGGTCGAGTCGCGCTTCACGGCGAAAAGCTCACGACCCCGGCAACGCTCCTTGAGAGCCTCGAGGGAGTCAGCGTGGACGGGCAGCCGGTGAAGCCGGCCGGCGCTGCCCGGCTGTTCCGCTTCTACAAGCCCGCGGGAAGCCTGACCGCGGCCCGTGACCCCAGGGGCCGCCCGACCATCTACGACCGGCTGCCACCTGGACTTCCAAGGCTGATGCCGGTCGGAAGGCTGGACTATAACACCGAGGGCCTCCTCCTGCTTACCAATGATGGCGAGCTCAAGCGCCAGCTGGAACTGCCAAGGACGGGCGTCGTCAGGCGCTACCGCGCACGCGCCTTTGGCGACGTTACCCAGGCCGATCTCGAGCAGCTTGCGGAAGGAGTAACCATCGAGGGCATCCGCTACGGGTCGATCGACGCCAATCTCGAGCGCCGCACCGGGCGCAACGCCTGGATCGAACTGTCGCTCACCGAGGGGAAGAACCGCGAAGTAAGACGGGTGCTGGCATTCCTCGGCCTCCAGGTCTCGCGCCTCATCCGCACCAGCTACGGGCCGTTTACCGTCGAGGGGCTGGGCCCTGGCGACATCGCCGAGGTCCAGCGCGAGGAACTGTTCCGGTTCCGCCAGTCGCTCAAATGAGGATCATCTCGGGGACATGGCGCGGGCGCAGGCTGGTCTCCCCGCCGGGCTCGGCAACGCGCCCGACCGCTGACCGTGCCCGCGAAGCGCTTTTCTCAATGCTTGCCAGCCGCCTCGGAAGCTTCGAGGAACTGAGGATCGCCGACCTTTATGCAGGGAGCGGCGCGCTCGGCCTCGAGGCGCTGTCGCGGGGCGGCGCCCATGCGACCTTCATCGAGACGGACCGCGCAGCCGCGAGGGCGATCGAGGCCAATATAGAAGCGCTTGGCGCCGGGGACCGAGCGCTCGTCCGGGCCGTCTCGGCGGCGCACCTTCCGGCAGCCTCGCCCTTCGACCTCATTTTCGCCGATCCGCCCTACCAGCCAGGTTCGGGAAGCAGCGTCGCCAAGGCGGTCGCCGCTGCCGGATGGCTGACGCCGGGCGGCTGGATGGCAATCGAGACCAGCCGGGGCGACCCGGTGGTCCCGCCGGAGGGCTGGACCATCGATACCGAGCGCAATGTCGGTCGCTCCCGGCTTACGCTTTTGCAGTGCTAGATTTTTTCGAAGCGCCGGGCTTTTTCCCGGCCTTCTGCTCCGCGAACTCGCTGATCAGCCGCGCACCGATTGCAGCGGCCGCGGCCTTGCCCGCTTCCTTGACCGCCTTGCCGGACCCCTGCTTCTTCCCGGTTCCAAGATTCTGCTGGGCGATTGCCGCCACCGCCGCGGAAGCGCCGATGGCGACCAGCTCGCCGACCAGCGGATGATCAGCGATCTTCCACAGCGCATCGACCGCGCTCGAGCCGCTATTGGCCTTGCCGGATGGCCTGGCGCCCTGTGCCTTGCCAGACTTGCCCCCCTTGGCCGACTTCTTCTTTGGTTTCGGCTCCGCCGCCTTCTTCGCCTTTGCCATCGGTTCCTCCCGGTTGCGGAGGAACTATTCCTCCCGCGGTTCCTTTTCGACCATCCAGGTCTGGCCCTTGCTGACCAGCGCCTGCAGGTCGGCAGGCTTGCCCTTGGAAGCGGCCTCGTTCTGCTCGATCACCGCGCTGTCAAAGGTCGGCGCCGGATCCTCGTAAATCACGCCAAGCGCGACGGGAAACCCGTTCGCCGGCATCTCGGCCAACATATAGGCGACCGCGCGGTTCCGCGGTTCGTGGACCAGCACTTCGGGGCTCGACCCGTCGACCACCTTGAGGGCATGGCGGTCCATGTCGAGCGCGAGGCCCTTGCTGCCGCCGGCGAACAGCATCTTTTCGCCAGCCTTGAGCCACAGCTGCTTTTCGGCCGCCACTTCCCGCGCGGTAAAGGGCGCGAACACGTCGTCGTTATAGACGACGCAATTCTGGTAGATCTCGACGAAGCTCGCCCCCTTGTGGGCGTGCGCCGCCTTGAGCACGTCGACCAGGTTCTTGTGCACGTCGATGCCGCGGGCAACGAAGCGCGCCCCGGATCCCAGCGCGAAGGAGCAGGGATTGACCGGTCGGTCGACGGAGCCGAACGGCGTCGAGGGGCTGCGCGTCCCCATCCGCGACGTCGGTGAATATTGCCCCTTGGTCAGGCCGT
>CAZQLI010000103.1:0-6836 GCA_964594145.1 uncultured Sphingomonas sp.
CATGGGGTGAAGGCCGAGACCATCCAGGCCGCGGCCCGGATCGGCGCGGTGATGAAGGCGGTGGCCACGGTTCACGCGACGCTCTGACGGCCTATTGCCAGAGCGCCCGGTAAAGACCGTAGCCGCAGGTCAAAGTGACAATTGCTCCGACGAAGGTGAGGAGCAGGTCCGGGTTGACCCGCTTGGCGATCCAGCCGCCGAAGGGCGCAGCGAAAACGCCGCCGATCAGCAGCCCGAGCGTTGACCCGGTGAAGGCTTCCCAGCCGAGCGTCGCGATGAAAGTGGCGGAAATTGTCACCGTCAGGAAAAACTCTGCGGTGTTGACGGTGCCGATCGTTTTTCTCGGGTTGCTGCCCTGAACCAGCAGGTTCGAGGTGACGATCGCTCCCCATCCGCCGCCGCCGGCGGCGTCGAGAAAGCCGCCGACTGCGCCGAGCGGCTCGACGATCTTCGGCCGCCGCTCGGTATGGCGGTGCATGATGCCGCGATAGAGAAGATAGGCGCCGAGCGCGGTGAGGTAGGCCAGCACGAACGGCTTGGCATCATTGGCGCTTAAGAGCTCCGCCACCACATAGGCGCCGATGATGCCGGCAAGCATGCCCGGCACGACGATCCTGAAGAAAAGTCGCCAGTCGACATTGCCATGGGCGACATGGCTGATACCCGAGACGCCGGTGGTGAACGTCTCGGCCGTGTGGACGCTTGCCGATGCCACCGCCGGCGGAACGCCGAGGGTGATGAGCAGGGTCGAGGAGATCTGGCCGAATGCCATGCCAAGAGCGCCGTCGACGATCTGCGCGGCGAATCCGATTAGCACGAAGGGGAGCAGGGCCGACGGATCAGCCAGCAAATCCGTAAAAATCTGCGATCTCCACCCTGTTTTCTGATTTTCTAACTGCCGCAGTCGCACCGTCCCTACAAGATGGTCCGGCGCTTGAAAAAGCCTGTCTGGCTTTTCATTACGGCCCGGTCGTCTTAAATTGGGGCCTCAACAACGAAGGACTGGCTCGTTGCCATCGAGATTCGTCGAGTATGTGGATTCGGTCAAGGCGCGCGACCCGGCCGCCCGGTCCCGTTGGGAGATCCTCATCTACCCGGGCGTATGGGCGCTCGGCCTGCACCGCGTCGCGCATTGGCTCTACGGAGGAAAGCTCTACTTCCTGGCGAGGCTGGTGAACCATTTCTCGCGGGCGTTGACCGCGATCGATATTCACCCCGGGGCCCGGATCGGCGAGCGTTTCTTCATCGACCATGGGTTCACGGTCATCGGCGAGACCGCCGAGATCGGCGATGACGTCACCATCTACCAGAATGTCACCCTTGGCGGCACCAACCCCTCGGGCGGGGCCGCGGGGAAGCGTCACCCGACGCTTCGCGACGGCGTGGTGATCGGCTCGGGCGCCCAGGTGCTTGGACCGATCGAAGTCGGCGAGGGCGCCAAGATCGGTGCCAACGCGGTGGTGACCAAGGACGTCGAGGCCAAGAGCACGGTGGTCGGCATCCCTGCAAAGCCGGTTCCACTCGACGTCGTCCACTACAGCCCCGGCTTCGTTCCATACGGCACGCCGTGCGGGGAAGACTGCGATCCTGGACGTGCACGGCTCACCGAGCTTGAAGGCGAGATCGAAGCGCTTCGGCGCGAGGTCGCCGAGCTGCGCGCCCGCGGCCAGTCGCAGCCCAAGGCCAAAAGCGCTTGAGCGTCATTACGCCGTTTCCGCATCCGCGGGACCGGCGTGCCGTTGCCACTTTCGATCGCGGCGAGCTCCAGCGCATTCTCGACCTTTATGGCCGGATGGTCGCGGCCGGGCTCTGGCGCGACTATGGCATGTGGTTCGATGCCGATGTTGCCGTGTTCGCGGCGTTCCGCCGGACCGCTGAGCGGCCAGAGATCCGGATCGAAAAACGCCCCCGGCTTCGCTCGAAGCAGGGGGCGTTCGCACTCGTCTCCGAACATGGGCAGGTGCTCAAGCGGGGCGATGAGCTTCACAATCTCCTTGCCCCGATCGAGCGCCGCCTCATGCGGCTGGTAAGGGACTAGCGGCCCGGTCGATATTGGGCAGCTTCGACTGGATGGCGTCCGGAAGCGCCCTGACGACGATCGACCGTGCCTGGTGCCAGAAGGCGGAAAGCAGCAGCAGGGCTGAGCCGATGACGAGCGCGGTGAGCGCGATGTTGAGCTCGACGGCGCCTACCTGCTTGAAGAGCTCGCTGAGGGCATAGAGCACATAGGCGAGGGCGGAAACGAGCAGCGCACGGCGGTCGATCGCAAGCGCCGTGACGCCGAGCACGACGTAAAGGCCAATCACCGCGAGCCCCTCGCCAATGGTCGCGCTTCCGTCATTCAGCCCAAGCAGGGTGAAGATCGGGTGGACGATCATCGGCGCCGCGAGGAGATGCAGCCAGAAGGCGACGTCGGACCGACGGGTAACACGTGCCGGGTCGGACGAGTCCCAGCGCATTGCGAACAGGAAGAGGCCGATGCCGAGCAGCAGGACGAAGCCCCAGATGGTGTCCTGGTAGGGTTCGATGTCGCCGAGAACGGCGACGAGCAACGCAATGGCAATTGCGGACACGGCGGCCGCACCCGCAGCGACGCTGATCGGGACCCTGAACCGCTTCCAGTGATACCAGGCGGCCAGCGTCGCCACGGCCCCGGCGATGGAGCCGATCAACCCGACGTAGAATGCTTCCTGTTGGCCCGGGTCACCGACCGCGACGGCCAAAGAGAAGACCACGGTCGCGAAGACTGCTCCGACGAACGCGAGCAGTAGCATGATCGATGGCAGCGCCATCCGTCGCCTGGCGGTGAAGAAAAGCGCAAGCCCCCAGGCCGTTGCCGCAATGGCGAGCGGCGCAAGCGGGCTCGGGCCATCGGAATCTACGACCAGCCCGAGCGACTGGCCGGCGGACTGGCCGATCCAGCCGACGGCGAACAGCAGGATTGCTCCTGCGATCGCGACGAATATGTCGTTGAACCCCGTAACGAGGCGAAAATGCTCCTCGTCGACTCCGGGCAGGGCCCGCTGCCGTTCGACGAAAACGCGAAGCGATTGCGCGGTCTCGGCGCTGAGCGCCCCGGCTGCCACCGCCTCGTCTAGGTCATTCTGGCTGTACATGGACAATTCCTCCCTGTGCCGGCGAGGGTCGCACAGGTGTGTTATTGTGTCAATACAGCGGGACGCAGGTGCCCATGGACCGCTCGAGGCCCGGGCAAGCCGGAATTTGGGCGGGGGTGGCCGGCGTCCGGTCAGGGGGGGTGGGGGGACGCCGGCCTAGCAGGAAAACCTGGGCCCTAGCGGCACCTTACCCGGCTGCGATCGAGCTCGCGGCCGACAAGGGCGCCAGCGGCTGCTCCGAGGATCGTTCCCGTCGCCCTTTCTCCATGAGTATCGATGGCCCGGCCGAGCAATGCGCCCCCGGCGGCGCCGACGATGAGGCCGGTCGTGCCGTTGGATCGCTTGCAGCGGTAACGGCCCTTCGAATCCTTCCAGATCCGTCCCTTGTAATAACCATCCTTTGCAACGGCGGGCGCTGCCGGGAGGGTGGGCGCGACGAGCGCGGCAGCAGTCAGCATGGCGATGGATTTGCGCAAGAATGAACTCCCCTTGAGGACGGCACCGATTGGACCAGGACCGTTGGCCGGCAGTTTCACCAGGAAAGTCCGGTACGCCATAGCGATGTTAGCCGGAATTCGCCGATTTACGGTGAACCGTTGCGCAATTTGCGACGGGAAGACGAGCGCTTGAACATCTTGCCATCTGCCAGCGCCGCGACGATAGCTCCCTTCATGGCGACGAGAGGCGAACATCTGGTCAGGGCCGACCGCCGTTTTGCTACCGGCACCGGCATATTCGGGCGTGTCGCTGCGCCGGGCTTCCGCCGCGTTCTGGACCGCATCGACGAGCGCCTCGAGCAGGGCGGTATCGAAACGGTCCTGCCCGACGGCTCGGCCCGCCGGCTGGGCTTCCACCGGCCGGGGCCGGTTGCAGAGGTCCAGCTCAAGAGCTGGATGGCGCTGGTCCGGCTGGTCACCAGCGGATCGGTCGGCTGGTACAAGGGCTGGGCAGCCGGGGAGTGGACCTCGCCGGACCCGGTTATCCTTTTCGAGCTCTTCATGCTCAACGGCAAGTCGCTGGGCGAAGTGGGCCGAAGCAAGGGAACCATGCGCTTCGTCAACCGGCTGGCGCATCGCCTGAGGGACAATCGCCCCAGCCAGGCGAAGCATAATATCGCGGCCCATTACGATCTCGGGAACGACTTTTACTGCGAGTGGCTGGATTCCAGCATGACCTACAGCTCGGCGCGGTTCGCGCCGGGCGACACGCTCGAGCAAGCACAGCAGCGCAAGCGGGCGATGCTGCTCGACCGGCTGGGGCTCGAGGAAGGCAGCAGGCTGCTGGAGATCGGCTGCGGCTGGGGCTCGCTTGCAATCGACGCTGCGAAGCGGGGAGCAAGGGTCGTCGGCCTCACCCTGTCGGTGGAACAGAAGAACTGGGCCGAGAAATGCGTCCAGGAAGCCGGGCTTGGGGACCGGGTCGAGATAAGGCTGCAGGACTATCGCGAGGTCACCGAGACATTCGACGCGGTCGCCTCGATCGAGATGGTCGAGGCTGTCGGGCAACGCTGGTGGCCGGCCTATCTTGACTGCATCGCCCGTAATCTTCGGACCGGGGGCAGGGCGGCACTCCAGTTCATCAGCATCCGCCACGAATTGTTCGAGGGCTATTCCCGCAACGCCGATTTCATCCAGGCCTATATCTTCCCGGGCGGAATGCTTCTCGACGAGCCGCGCTTTCAGAAACTCGCCAGCGAGCGGGGCCTCGCCTGGGCGAACCGTGACGGCTTCGGGCTCGACTATGCAAGGACGCTTTCTCTCTGGCGCGAGAGGCATGACGCCGCGGTCCGGGAAGGCCGGCTGGAAGGCTTCAGCGACCAGTTCCACCAGCTCTGGCGCTATTATCTCATGTATTGCGAGGGCGGTTTCAGGGGTGGCGGGATCGACGTCGCCCAGGTGACGCTGACGAAAAGCTAGGAGTCGACCCTGAAGCGGCTCGCCGACGGCGCATCGCTCTTGAGCCGCTCGACCACTGCTCCTGCCACCACCTCGGGCGGCTTGACCGTCTCGGGCTCCTCGCCCGGGAAGGCGAGCTGGCGCATTCTCGTCCTGGTCGCGCCCGGGTCGATGATCTGGACCCGAAGCCGGCCGGCATGGGCGGTCTCGTCGGCATAGGCGAGAAGCAGCGTGTCGAACGCTGCCTTGGACGCACCATAGCCGCCCCAGAAGGCGCGCGGTTCGTTGCCGACCGACGAGGTGATCCCGACAAGCTCGGCTTTCTCCGACCGGCGGAGAAGCGGGTCGAACGCCGCGATCATGGCCTGGTTGGCAAGCACGTTCAGCTTGAACACCCGCTCCAGTTCCTTGGGATCGAGATGTTCTACCGGCGAAAGCGAGCCGAGCATCGCGGCGTTGAGAACGAGAATGTCGAGATTGCCCCAGCGCTCGGCCACGGCCCGGGCAAGCTTCTGGATATTCTCGCTATCGTTGAGATCCATCGCGGCGATCGTCGCCGTCCCACCGGCCTGGTGGATCCGTTCCTCGACCTGCTCGAGCGCCGGCGCACCGCGGGCGGTGAGGATGACATGGGCCCCGGCGGCCGCCAGCGCCTCGGCAGTGGCCGCACCAATGCCCCGGCTTGCGCCGGTGACAAGCGCGAGTCTTCCTTCGAATGGCTTTGACATGGGCGCGCCCTAGCGGCTGCTTACCGCGGGCGCCAGCCTATCGGCTGGCCACCAGGCTCAGCTTCTTGAGCTTGCCGTCCTTGTCGCAGTCGGTGAGCGAGGTCGGATAGTTGCCGGTGAAGCAGGCGTCGCAGCGCTGCGGCAGGTCCGGGTCGCGGTGATCGCCAAGCGCCCGGTAGAGCCCGTCAATCGAGATGAACGCGAGGCTGTCGGCGTTGATGTACCGCGCCATCTCCTCGACGTTCATCTGGCTGGCGAGCAGCTTGGAACGCTCCGGGGTATCGACGCCGTAGAAGCAGCTGAACTTGGTCGGCGGCGATGCAATGCGCATGTGGACTTCGCGGGCCCCGGCATCGCGCATCATCTGGACGATCTTGAGCGAGGTGGTCCCGCGGACGATACTGTCGTCGACCAGGACGACGCGCTTGCCCTCGATGAGCGCCGAATTGGCATTATGCTTCAGCTTGACCCCGAGGTTGCGGACGTCCTGGCTGGGCTGGATGAAGGTCCGCCCGACATAGTGCGAGCGGATGATCCCGAGCTCGAAGGGGATCTTCGATTCCCTGCTGAAACCAAGAGCTGCCGGAACACCGCTGTCAGGCACCGGCACGACGATGTCGGCCTCCAGCGGGGACTCGCGGGCAAGCTCCGCGCCGATGTTCTTGCGCACCTCGTAGACCGACGTCCCTTCGATGATGCTGTCGGGACGTGAGAAATAGACATGTTCGAAGATGCAAGGACGGGGCTTGGCCGGCGCGAACGGCCTGAAGCTTCGCACGCCCTGCTCGCTGACGATCAGCAGCTCGCCCGGCTCGACGTCGCGCATGTAGGTGGCGCCGATAACGTCGAGCGCGACGGTCTCGGACGCGAAAATGGTCGCTTCGCCGAGCTTGCCCATTACCAGCGGGCGGATGCCAAGCGGGTCGCGACAGGCAACCAGCCCCTCGGGAGTAAGGCAGACGAGGGAATAGGCGCCTTCGACCTGCGCCAGCGCGTCGGTCAGCCGGTCGAGCGGCGTCGAATAGCTCGACGTCGCGACGAGGTGGATGATGACTTCCGTGTCGCTGGTCGACTGGAAGATCGAGCCGCGGCGAATG
>CAZQLI010000104.1:0-6812 GCA_964594145.1 uncultured Sphingomonas sp.
GAAGAGGGAACAGGGCAGGCTGTTGAGGCAACACGGATAAACATGGCTAGCCGTCCAAATTTCTGGCAGCGCTTCCTGCACAAGAATGCGCCTTCGCGCGAGGAGATGCTTGCCAGCCGCTGGCTCAAGCCCTTTGGTCACCGAATTGCCCATTCGGAGCTCTGGAGGTTCACCCGCCGGTCGGTTCCGCGCGCGGTCTTCGCCGGCCTGTTCATCGGCATTTTCCTGATGGTGCCCGGCCTCCAGATCATCGGCGCCGCGCTCCTGTCGGTGGTGATGCGGGCCAACATCCCGATTGCCGCTGCAATGACCTTCCTTTCCAATCCCGTCACGACGCCATTCTTCCTGCTTGCCGCGATCGACATCGGCGGGCGGATCGGCTTCCATACCGACCTTGCCTCCTTCACCCGGCTCCGCGGTGAAAGCGTCAGCACATGGATGCAGTGGCTCCTGTCGGATGCCGCCCCGGCCCTGGTCACCGGGCTGTTCCTGATTGGGCTTGGCGTGGCGCTCGTTGGCTATATCGTGTCGTTGGTAGGTTGGCGCTGGTGGGTGGGCCGCAAATGGCGGCAACGTGGCGCCCGTTAATCGATTCGCGCCGAACCGGCGCCGGGATAATGAGGGTGGAGAGCGAAAAATGAAGCGTTTGACGGTCCTTTTGCTTGCGGGAACGGTCCTTGGGGGCTGCACCGCGTCGACCCCGCCGGAAGTGGCGGTGGCCCCGGCGGCACCAGTCGCGGAGGCTGCGCCGGTCCCGGCGGCAACCCCCGAGCTCGGGACATTCGGCTTTGACACGACCGGGATGGACCGGTCGATCGCGCCCGGCGACAATTTCTACATGTTCGCCAACGGCACCTGGGCCCGCACGACGCCCATCCCCGCCGACAAGTCCAACTACGGCATGTTCACCAAGCTCGATGACCTCTCCAAGGAGCGGACCCGGGTCATCATCGAGGAAGCAGCCAAGGACCCTACCAGCAAGATCGGCATGGCCTATGCCTCTTATCTCGACACGGCGACGATCGAGTCCCTCGGCCTCGCGCCGATCAAGCCCTGGCTTGACCAGATCAAGGGGCTCGACAGCCGCTCCGGCTACGCCGCTCTTGCAGCGCGGGCGGGCCGCTACGGCATTGCCATCCCCTTCGGCCTCTATGTCGGCCAGGACGACAAGGCGCCCGATCGCTACGTGACCCAGATGTACCAGGGCGGCATCGGCTTGCCGGACCGCGACTATTACCTGCTGCAGGACGACCGGATGAAGGACATCCGCGCAAAATATCTGCAGCACATGACCAATGTCCTGAACCTTGCCGGCGAGCCCAACGCCGCCAGCCGGGCAAAGGCCGTGCTCGACCTCGAGACGCAAATCGCCAAGGTCCACTGGACCCAGGTCGACAGCCGCGACGCGACCAAGACCTATAACCTCATGCCTCTTGCCAAGCTCCAGGGCGATGCGAGCGGCTTTGACTGGGCTACTTTCCTCCGGGACAGCGGGCTTCCATCGGCCACCGAGGTGAACGTCGCACAGCCCAGCGCGATCAACGGCACCGCCGCGCTGCTCGCCAAGGCACCCGTCGCGGTCCTCAGGGACCAGCTCCTCATCCGCTCGCTCGACCAATATTCCGCGGTCCTCCCGAGCGCGTTCGACCGCGAGACCTTCTCCTTCTACGGCACGACCCTCTCGGGTACGCCCCAGCAGGAGGAGCGCTGGAAGAGGGCGGTCAGCTTCACCACCGGCGCACTCGCCGATGACGTCAGCCAGATCTATGTCCAGCGGCATTTCCCGCCCGAGACCAAGGCTGCGGCCGACAAGCTCGTCGCCAACGTGGTGGCAGCAATGGGGCGGCGGATCGACGGCCTTTCGTGGATGGCTCCGGAAACCAAGCAGAGGGCTCGGGCCAAGCTTGCCAACTTCACCACGAAGATCGGCTACCCGGACCGCTGGAAGGATTATTCGGCGCTGCAGATCGAGGCCGGTGACGCGCTTGGCAATGCCATGCGGGCGGCGGAATGGGCCCATAACGACAATATCACCCGGCTCGGTGAACCGATCCGCCGCTGGGAGTGGGGCATGACCCCGATGACGATCAACGCCTATGCCAATTTCGGAATGCAGGAGATCGTCTTCCCGGCAGCGATCCTCCAGCCGCCCTTCTTTGACCCCAACGCCGACCCCGCCATCAACTATGGCGGCATCGGGGCGGTGATCGGTCACGAGATCAGCCACCATTTCGATGACCAGGGCGCCAAATATGACGAGAACGGGCGACTGAACGAGTGGTGGACCGAGGCCGACCGCAAGGCGTTCGAGGCAGCGGGCAAGGCGCTCATCGCCCAGTATGACGCCTATGAAGTATTCCCGGGCGCGAATGTGAAGGGTGCGTTCACCCTTGGCGAGAATATCGGCGACCTCGCCGGCCTCACCATCGCCTACGATGCCTGGAAACATTCGCTTGGCGGTGCAGAATCCCCGGTCATCGACGGCTTCACCGGCGACCAGCGCTTCTATCTCGGCTGGGCCCAGATCTGGCGGCGCAACTATCGCGAGGCAAATCTTCGCCAGCGGCTCATCACCGACCCGCACTCGCCATCCGAGCAGCGCGCGGCCGTCGTTCGCAACCTCGATCCCTGGTACCCGGCATTCAGCGTCCAGCCCGGACAGAAGCTGTACCTGGCGCCCGAGCAGCGGGTACGCATGTGGTAGGCCATGCTATTCGAGCAGCTCGACCTCGCTGAAGTCGAGCCGCTGGACGGCGGCATGCGCTGGCTCGTGCCGGCGCTTGTCGCCGGGGCCGCGGCGAGCGGGGCCGCGCTGTTCTTCATCCTCGGCCAGCCAATCTATGGCGGCCTGTTCCTCGCCGGCTTCGTTGCGATGCTGGTTGCGGCGTTCGTCATCGACCGGCGGGGTTCAAAAAGGGTCGAGGTCGAACCGGTCGTCCTTCCTGACCTCGCCCTGGTCGGCTCGGCGCTTGCGCTCTCGAGCGATCCTGCCGCCCTGACCGATGCCGATGGAAACCTGCGCGCAGTCAACCCGGCCTACAAGGAAAGGTTCGGCTCCGCTTCTGGGCCGCTCGAGCTTGGCAAGGGCAAGAAAGGCGCGGCTGCCCTCCGCTCGCTTCGCGAGGCTGCGGTCCGCGATGGCGCGGCGAGGGCGGAGAAGGTCGAGCTCGGCAGTGGACGCGCCGAGATCGAGCTCAGCCGAAGCGGCATCTCCAACGACCTGCTGCTCTGGCGGTTCGTCCACGAGGTCGCCGCGGACCCGCTCGACGAGGCGGCGAGGCGCATCGCCGGCCCGACCGGGGAGCGGCTTGCAGCGGCCGGGGTGCTCGCGGTCCAGGTGGACCAGGATGGCCGGCTGGTCGCTGCCAACGCGCCATTTTCCGAGCGGGCACTCGGCGGTTCGCCGGCGACGCGGCGCCCGCCGCTCTTCTCGGACCTCGTCGCGCCGGCCGAGGACGGCAGCATCACCCTGGTTGCCGAGGGCGCCGATGCCCGGCCGCTAAGGCTGGTCGCGATCCCGCTCGAGACGGGCAAGCAGGCATTTGCATCGACCTTCCTGATGTTCGAGACGGACGAAGGGCCAAGCCTCGCCAGCTCGGCGAACGTCCAGGTCCTCCTCGAGATGCTCCCGATCGGCCTCGCGCTGGTGGACCGTGACGGGCGGTTCCTGATGATGAACAAGGCCTTCCGCCAGGCCGGGGGGATCGGCGGCGAAGAGATGCCATCCTACCCGGGCGACCTGGTGGTCAAGGAGGACAAGGCCGCGGTCGCGGATGCCGTCCGGCGAAACGCGCGCGGCCCGTCAATGTCCGGCGACCTTCCAATTCGCCTGGCGCACCAGCCGAGCGAACCGGTCGCGCTCACCGTCGCCGGGCTGCGCGGGCTGGGCGATGCCGCCGTGCTCCTGCTGCTCAAGGACAATAGCGAGGAAGCAAAACTGAAGCGGCAGGTCGCGCAGGCGACGAAGATGCAGGCGGTCGGACAGCTTGCCGGCGGCGTCGCTCACGATTTCAACAATATCCTCACCGCGATCATCGGCCATTGCGACCTCATGCTGATGCGGCACACGCCCGGTGACACCGACTATGACGACATCCAGCAGATCAAGTCCAACTCCAACCGGGCGGCGGGCCTGACCCGCCAGCTTCTTGCCTTTTCCCGCCAGCAGACGCTCCGCCCGCAGGTGCTGCAGCTTCCGGACGTCGTCAGCGAGGTCTCGCATCTTCTGAAACGGCTCCTCGGCGAGACCGTCGAGCTGGTCGTCAAGCATGGCCGCGACCTTGGACCGGTCCGGGCCGACCCCGGGCAGCTCGAGCAGGTCATCGTCAATCTCTCGGTCAATGCCCGCGACGCCATGGCCTCCAAGGGCGGCGGGACGCTTACCATCCAGACCTATGCCGTGAAGGCCAACCAGGTCGCCGACCTTGGAAGCGACATTCTCCCGATTGCCGATTACTCGGCGCTGTCGATTGCCGATACCGGCACCGGCATCCCGGCGTCGATCCTGGGCAAGGTGTTCGAGCCCTTCTTCACCACCAAGGAGGTCGGCAAGGGAACCGGGCTCGGCCTCTCGACCGTCTATGGCATCGTCAAGCAGTCGGGAGGCTATATCTTCGCCGATTCCAAGGTCGGGCAGGGGACCAGGTTCACCATTTACCTCCCGGTCCACCAGGCCGACCAGGAAAGCGAGGGCCAGCCGGCCGCGAAGAAGGGCGAAGCCGAAAGCGAGCTATGGGGCAGCGGGACCATCCTCCTCGTCGAGGACGAGCCGATGGTCCGGACCGTCGCCGAGCGCGCGCTCACCCGCCACGGATACAAGGTGCTGACGGCCACCAATGGCGAGGAAGCCCTGGAGATCATCGACCAGGGCGAGGAAATCGCGCTGCTAATTTCCGACGTCGTCATGCCGCTCATGGACGGCCCGACGATGGTCCGCACCGCCCGCAAGACACGGCCGGACCTGCCGATCCTGTTCATGTCGGGCTATGCCGAGGAGCAGCTGAGAAAATCGATCGACATTGCCAATGTCGCATTCCTGCCCAAGCCATTTTCGGTGCAGGAACTGGCGGAATCCGTGAGAAGCGCTCTCGCCCGCAAATAAGGATGTCATCCGGCTCCGGTGCTGCTATGCCAGCGCAATGCCTGATGCGCGTTCCATCCTGATCGTCGAAGACGAACCGCTGATTGCGATGATGCTCGAGGACTTCCTGGAGTCCATGGGCCACAATATTCGCGGCACCTGCGACACCGTCAGCCAGGCGCTCGCCGAAGCCGACAAGGGCGGGTTCGACCTCGCCATCCTCGACGTGAACCTCAAGGGCGAAAGCGTCTGGCCGGTGGCCACTGCCCTCAGGGAAAAGGGAACGCCTTTCGTTCTTGCAAGCGGCGGCCATGTCGAACCTCCGCCGCCGGAGTTCAAGAACGCACCGATGATCGAGAAGCCCTTCACGATCGACCGGGTCACTCCGATCATCGAGGCGGCACTGGCCAGTTGACCGTTGAGGATCGCGCTCGCAGCGCTCATCGGGCTGCTTGCCGCGCTTGGAATGATGACATTTTCCCAGGACCAGCTTCTCTTTCCGACTGACGCGGTCCCGCTGGCGGGGCCGCTCCCCGCGGGCGCCGGGACATTGACCCTGCGTTCCTCCTCTGGCGAAGAACTGCATGGCGTCCATTTCCCGCCGGCGGCCCCGGCACTGGAGCAATCGACGCTCGTGCTCGGCTTTGGCGGCAATGCCTGGAATGCCCAGCATGTCGCCGAATATCTGCACGACATATTCCCCGAAGCCCATGTGGCCGCATTCCATTACCGGGGCTACCGGCCCTCGGCCGGCCGGCCTTCGGCCGAGGCCCTGCTCGAAGACGCGCCGCTCGTCCTCGAGGCAGCAGCGGGAAGGGCAGGTGCCGAACGGGTCGTTGCAGTGGGCTTTTCGATCGGGAGCGGCGTGGCTGCCTCGCTTGCCGACCAGCCGCTGGTCGACGGGCTCATCCTCGTCACGCCGTTCGATTCCCTGAAGGCGGTTGCCGCCGACCTTTATCCGTTCTTTCCAATCGGCGCTTTTTTCCGCCACGAAATCAATGCTGCAGCCCTGCTCGAAGGCAGGGATGTCCCGGTCGCGCTGATCGCGGCGGAGAATGACAATATCATTCCCCCGGCGAGGACCGCGGCGCTTCGGCGACGAATAAAAAATCTCCGGTTTGACGAGACATTGGGCGGCGCCGGCCATAATGACATCTATGAGCAGCCCCGCTTCAGGCGGGCCATGCGCAATGCCTTCGAGGCAGTTGCGGCCAAGTAATGTTCGTATCTTGTTCCGGTGGAACAAATAGGATACGAACGGAACTTCGAACAGCGCGGGATACGGCGCGATTGACGAAGGGATGAAGGCCATGGCAGCGCAGCTCAAAGTCGTCGGTACAAGTGGAGACAGCGTGAACACGGATCGCCAGAAGGCATTGGAAGCAGCGCTAGCGCAGATCGATCGTGCGTTTGGCAAGGGTTCGGCGATGAAGCTGGGCAGCCGCGAGAAGATCGAGATCGAGACGATTTCCACCGGTTCGCTGGGCCTCGACATCGCGCTTGGCGTGGGCGGCCTGCCGCGTGGCAGGATCATCGAGATCTACGGCCCGGAGAGCTCGGGCAAGACCACCCTCGCGCTCCACGCGATCGCCGAGGCCCAAAAGGGCGGTGGCACGGCCGCGTTCGTCGACGCAGAGCACGCGCTCGACCCGGTTTACGCCAAGAAGCTCGGGGTCAATATCGACGAGCTCATTGTTTCTCAGCCGGATACCGGCGAACAGGCGCTCGAGAT
>CAZQLI010000105.1:0-6799 GCA_964594145.1 uncultured Sphingomonas sp.
GACCGCGATCGACAGGCGCTCTTGCGGCAGCTGCTGCATCAGCATTGCAAAGCCCCTGTTCTCGGCGCCGAGAAGCCGGTCGGCCGGCAGCTTGACCTCGTCGAAAAACAGCTCCGACGTGTCGTTTCCATGAAGCCCGATCTTGTCGAGGTTGCGGCCCCTCGAGAAACCCTCGTCCCCGGCCTCGACGAGGAACAGCGAGATGCCCTTGGCCCCGCCTTCCTCGGTCGTCCTGGCGGCGACGATCACGAGGTCCGCCGAGTGGCCGTTGGTAATATAGGTCTTCGAACCCGAAAGGATCCAGCCATTGCCTTCGCGCCTTGCGATGGACCTTAATCCCTGGAGGTCGCTTCCAGCGCCAGGCTCGGTCATGGCAATGGCGCTGATGGTCGAGCCCTCCACCATCCCCGGTAGATAGCGCCGCTTCTGCTCCTCGCTCCCATAGTGAACGACATAGTCGGCGACGATGTCGGACTGCAGCGTGAAGCCTGCGGCCGAGCCGAGATAGGAAATCTCCTCCGCGACGATGGCGTTGAAGCTGAAATCGAGCCCGGGGCCGCCATATTCCTCGGGCACCTGGGGGCAAAGCAGCCCGGCCGCGCCCGCCTTCTCCCAGGCGTCCCTTTCGACGATTCCATTTCGTTCATGGTCGTCGAGGCGCGGCTCGATCACGTCGGCAAGAAAGCGGCGAACAGTGTCGCGGAAGGCGTGGTGCTCGCTGCCGAACAGCGGGCGCTCAGATGCATCGATCATGGCCGCAGACTAGCGCGGGCTTGCGGCCTTGCAATCGCGCGCTAGCGTGGTGGCATGGCAGGCCCGCTCCATGGACTGAAGATCGTCGAGATGGCGGGGCTGGGGCCCGGGCCATTCGCCGCGATGATGCTCGCGGACCATGGCGCGGAAGTGGTCCGGGTCGAGCGCGCCGGGATGATCGGCGTCCCCAATGACCCCCTGCTTCGCTCCCGGCGCTCGATCGCGCTCGATTTGAAGCGCGAGGAATGCCGCGACGTGGTGCGACGGCTCGCGGCAAGGGCCGACGGGCTGATCGAGGGCTACCGGCCCGGGGTGATGGAACGGCTCGGACTTGGTCCCGGCGAGCTGCTCGAAGATAATCCCGCGCTCGTCTATGGCCGGGTTACGGGCTGGGGGCAGGAGGGACCGCTGGCTCGCGAGGCGGGCCACGACATCAACTATATCGCCATTACCGGGCTTCTCCATGGCATCGGGCCGAAGGAGCGGCCGGTCCACCCGGTCAATTACCTCGGTGACTATGCCGGCGGCGGGATGATGCTTGCCTTTGGCATGGCCGCGGCGCTGCTCCACGTTCAGCGCGGCGGGCAGGGCCAGGTAGTGGACGCCGCGATGAGCGATGGCGCGGCGCTTATCGGTGCGCTGACCTATGGCCTGAGGGCAGCGGGCGCGTGGCGCGACGAGCGCGAGGCCAACCTGCTCGACGGCGGAGAAACCTATTACGGCCTTTACCGCTGCCTCGATGGCAAGTTCATCAGCGTGGGGGCGATCGAGCCGCAGTTCAGGCAGAGCCTGTTCAAGGGGCTGGCGCTCCCCCAGTCGGCGAGCCGCGAAGAAATCGCGGCGGTCTTTGCATCGCGCACGCGGGACGAGTGGGCTTCCCATTTTGCCGGGACCGACAGCTGCGTCGCGCCGGTCCTCGATCTTGGCGAGGCGCCGGTTCACCCGCATAACCTCGCCCGGAGGACCTTTCTCGACCTCGACGGCATATTCCAGCCGGCGCCGGCGCCACGATATTCCGACACGATGCTCGATCGGCCCGACCCCCCGCGCCGCGAGGGCCAGGACAGCGGGCAACTGCTTGCCGAGCTGGGCTATGGCCCCGGCGAGATCGACAATATTCTCGGGGAACCGCAATGAACCCGCTTTACGAGCAGATGGAAACCAGCGTTTTCGAGCGCATGTCGCTGGCGGCCGCGCGCCACGGCGCCATCAACCTTGGCCAGGGCTTTCCCGATTTCGGCTGGCCCGGAGAGATATTGCAGGTGGCCGCAACGGCAGTCGTCGAGCAATCGAACCAATATGCGCCCTCGCGCGGGACGTCCGCCCTTAGGGAAGCGATTGCCTCTCACTATGGAAGGCACCAGCGGCTCGAGCTCGGCCCGGACAATATCTGCGTGACGTCGGGCGCGACCGAGGCGCTGGCGGCCGCGATCCTCGCGACCGTGGAGCCCGGCGACGAGGTCATTATCATGACGCCGGCCTATGACGCCTATGCTCCGATGGTGCGCCGCGCGGGCGGAATGCCGGTCGAGGTGGCGCTGGTGCCGCCGGGATGGCGGATCGAGGCAAGAGCGCTCGAAGCGGCCGTTTCGCCGAAGACGCGGGCTCTTATCTTCAACAATCCTCACAACCCCACCGGCCGGCTGTTTGATCGCGAGGAACTGGAAGCGGTCGCGAAAGTAGCCGTGGAAAATGATCTCACCATCATATCGGACGAGGTCTGGGAGCATGTCCTCCTCGACGGGCAGGAATTCACGCCGATATCCAGCCTGCCCGGCCTTGCCGGGCGCACCCTGAAATGCGGGTCCGCCGGCAAGATCTTCTCGCTCACCGGCTGGAAGATCGGCTGGCTGGTTGGCTCGCTTGAGCTTACGACGCTCGCAGCCCGCGCTCACCAGTTCCTGACATTTGCATCGGCGCCCAACCTCCAAGCGGCGGTGGCTTTCGGCCTCACCGGGGGAGATGAGTGGCTTGACCCGATGCGCGAGCGCTTTGCCCGGGCGCGCGACCGGATGACCGCCGGCCTCGAGGAGGCGGGCTATGCGGTCCTCCCGGCCGCATCCACCTATTTCCTTTGCGTCGACCTGCAAGCCTCCGGCATCGGGCTCGACGACGAGGAGTTCGCCCGCGCGGCGGTCGAGCGGGCAGGAGTCGCGGTCGTCCCGCTTTCGCCATTTGCCGAGCAGGACCCGGTGAGAAGCCTGGTGCGGCTCTGCTTTGCAAAGAAGGACGAGACGATCGACGCGGGAGTCGAAGCGCTGGCAAGGGCAAGGGAGATGCTGTTATGAGCCGCACGCCAGCCGAGGAAGCCAGGTCCCTTCTTGCTCAACTCGGTGTCAGGGGAAGCGGCGATCTTCCCAGCTGTTCCCCGATCGACGGGAGCGTCATCGGCGGCGTCACGGAAGCAAGTGCCAGCGATGTCGATGCGGCGTGCGCCCTTGCACAGCAGGCATTTCTCCAGTGGCGGATGGTCCCGCCGCCCCGCCGCGGCGAACTGGTGAGGCTCCTTGGCGAGGAACTGCGGCTCGCCAGGGAGCCGCTCGCCAGGCTGGTAACGCTCGAGGCCGGCAAGATCAGCTCGGAAAGCCTCGGCGAGGTCCAGGAGATGATCGACGTCTGCGATTATGCCGTTGGACTGTCGCGGCAGCTTCATGGCCTCACCATCGCCAGCGAGCGGCCAAGCCACCGGATGATGGAGCAGTGGCACCCGCTCGGACCAGTGGCGCTCATCACCGCGTTCAATTTCCCGGTCGCGGTCTGGTCATGGAACGCGGCCCTGGCGCTGGTCTGCGGGGACCCCGTCGTCTGGAAGCCGAGCGAGAAAACCCCTCTCTGTGCCGCGGCAGTGATGGCGCTGGTGGAGCGGGCGCTAAAGCGCTTCGACGAAGCTCCCCCGGGGCTGCTGCAATGCCTCCAGGGGAGTTCAAAAGTAGGTGCGGCGCTGGTCGGCGACCAGCGGATGGCGCTCGTCTCGGCTACCGGCTCCACCGCCATGGGCCGCGCCGTCGGGCCGCGCGTCGCCGAGCGGTTTGGCCGCTGCCTGCTCGAGCTTGGCGGCAACAACGCCATGATCGTTGCACCTTCCGCCGACCTTGACCTTGCCGAGCGCGCGATCCTCTTCGCCGCGGCCGGCACGGCAGGCCAGCGCTGCACCTCGCTTCGCCGGCTGATCGTCCATGAATCGATCGCGGACCGGCTCGTCGAAAGGCTTCGCCAGCTTTACTCGACCATCTGCGTCGGCGACCCGCGTGACGAGGCAACGCTGGTCGGTCCGCTGATCGACCAGGCGGCCTTCGAGGCGATGGCCAGAAGCTTCCCCGGTACCGAGCGGGTCGAAGCCGTCGAAGGGGGCTTTTATGTCCGCCCGGCGATCGTCGAGCCGGGCGCGCAGCAGGGGGTGGTGCTCGAGGAGACCTTTGCGCCGATACTCTATGTGCTTCGCTACCAGGACCTCGATGATGCCATCGCCATGAACAACGCGGTGAAACAGGGGCTCAGCTCGTCGATTTTCACGAACGACCTCAGGGAAGCCGAGCGCTTTCTCTCGGCGGCGGGGTCGGACTGCGGCATTGCCAACGTCAATGTCGGGACATCCGGCGCGGAAATCGGCGGAGCCTTCGGGGGAGAAAAGGAGACTGGCGGCGGCCGCGAAAGCGGCTCCGATAGCTGGCGGGCCTATATGCGGCGGGCGACCAATACCATCAACTATGGCGACGACCTGCCGCTGGCCCAGGGGGTGAGCTTCTCGGCCTAACCCATGAACCGCCGGGGAACCCGGAACGGCAGCTGCGGCTCGTCGTGGATCATCTGCTGCCAGCGCACCTCGAACTCGTCGAGCCACTGGATCAGATTCTCGGGCGGGAGCGGCTGGGCGACGAAAAAGCCCTGGGCGACGTCGCAGCCAAGCTCGCGAAGCAGGACCAGCTGTTCCTCGGTCTCGACCCCCTCGGCGGTGACGGTGAGGCCAAGCCCATGGGCGAGATCGATGATGCACTTCACGATGAGCGCGCTCTCGGTCGACGAAGGCGCGTCGTCGACGAAGAAGCGGTCGATCTTG
Organism: uncultured Sphingomonas sp.; assembly: GCA_964594145.1. Lineage (GTDB taxonomy): Bacteria > Pseudomonadota > Alphaproteobacteria > Sphingomonadales > Sphingomonadaceae > Sphingomicrobium. The sequence continues at coordinate 4,811 of CAZQLI010000105.1, forward strand.
AGCTCGGTGAACGGAAGCTGCCGAAGCTGCATCAGGGTCGAATAGCCAACCCCGAAATCATCGATCGCAAGGCCGATGCCCTTGATCCTGAACCGGGTCAGAGTGTCCATCAGCTTGATGAGCGGCTGGGTGGCGCCCTCGGTGAGCTCGAGGACGAGGCGGTCCGTGGGGACCTCCAGCGCGCGGCACATGCGTTCGACGAGATCGGGAAAATCGAGCTGGTCGAGGTTGAGCGCGGAGATGTTGAAGGCAAGGCAGGTATCAAGTCCCTGTTCGCGCCAGCTGATCCACTGCCTCAGCGTGGTCCTCAGCCCCCACTGGGTCATCTGGTCGATGAGCCCGTGCTTTTCGGCAAGCGGGACGAAGCGGGAAGGTGGCACAGCGCCAAGTTCGGGGTCGTCCCAGCGGACGAGTGCCTCGACGCGGCGAAGCCGGCCATCGGAAAGCGAGATCTTGGGCTGGTATACCATGCGCAGCCGGCCGTTGATCAGAGCCCGCTCGAAGCCGTCGAGCAGCCCGAGATCGACCTGGCTGATCATGGCACCAGCGAGGGCCTCAGCTGGTTGAGGATGTTCTCCAGTTCCTCGAGGCGCGCGGGCTTTTCCAGCGGGCCGACCATTTGCAGGCCCAGCGCCTCGCCGTAGCGATAGGCGCTTTCGAGGACTCGCCGGTCGAATCCGGAGATGATGAGGACAGGGTCGCGATACTCCTTGCTCGAGAGGAACCGCAGCAGTTCGACGCCGTCCATGCCGGGCATGCCGAGGTCGAGCACGACCATTTTTGGGGGATGCTCGCAGAAACTCTCCCGAAACTGCTGATCTTGCTCGGCAATTACCGGGTCAAAGCCGCACAGGTCCGCTGCCTTTGCGACGAAGGCGGCGAGGGCTGGCTCGTCATCGATCAGCAGAAGCCTTGGCAGTGCCATACCCTAGCCGTCTTTCCTCCCGTCGGCTTAAACATGTTTCATGCTTAGAACGAGCCTGAAACGGGCGAAACCTGATTTTAACCTCATTCGGATTATTGTCCCGCTTTGGCGCGAATTTCCTTCGCTTTGGGGAGATGCTTAGGCATGTTCGGTTCACTCATCCGGCGCAAGCAGACCAGGCGCCCGCTGGGCGAAGATAATATCGCGTTCGAGTCGACGACTTTTTCCCTGACAACCGCCGTTCCCCGCCCCTCCGAGCGTCGCTCCGACGAGCGGATGATCGCGATGCTGAGGGTCGCCAAGCTGACCGACAAGCAGGGCCGCGAGCAGCTTATCCGGGTCCGCAACGTCTCTGCCGGCGGGCTGATGGCCGAGATTGGCCACGCGGTGAACGTCGGGGACATCGTCGAGGTCGAGCTTTCCTCCCAGAAAATCACGTCGAGCGTCATCTGGACGCGCGATGGCACGGCAGGTTTCAAGTTCGAGCAGAACATCGATCTTGGCGAGCTTTTGGCCGGCCGCAAGCCGCGCCACGGCTTTCGTCCGCGCCCGCCGCGGCTCGAGGTCAACTGCAAGGCCAACGTCAAGGTCGAGAGCAACTATTACACCGTCGAGGTGCATGACATCTCGCTAGGCGGGATGAAGGTCGAGCCGATCGAGGAATATTGCCTCGGAAAGCCGGTGGTGGTGGTCATCGAGAGCCTTCGCCCGGTCCGCGGCGAAGTGCGCTGGTTCTCCGACCGCAAGGCAGGGATTGTTTTCGACCAGCCGCTGAAGTTCGAGGAACTGGCCGAGTGGATCGGAAAGCGCCTCGAGATGGCGACTTTGAAAGCCAGCTCGAGGGCTTGACGCCAGAGTTTGCGGAGCCTTGGTTGTAGCAGGGCCATCGACTGCATATCTCCCTCCTTTCCGATATCGAAGGGAGCGGAAGTGATGGCTGAGCAGGTTGCAGTCCTTGCGGGCGGATGTTTCTGGTGCACAGAGGCAGTGTTCCTCGACGTCATTGGGGTCAACAGCGTCGAAAGCGGCTACACCGGCGGGACCACGCCCAACCCGACCTACAA
>CAZQLI010000106.1:0-6786 GCA_964594145.1 uncultured Sphingomonas sp.
CAGCTGGCGTCGTTACCGACAAGAAGCTTGCCGAGAAAGCGCTGAAGCGGCCGGGCGAGGTGATCCGGTTCAAACGTACCGGCAAGCGGGAGGAAGCTCCGCCAGCAAGGAAAAAGCCGGCGGGCAAGGCAAGGCGCCCGAGCCGCGCACGGCTCGAAGCCGCCGAGCGCGGCCTTGCAAAGATCGACGAGGAATTGGCGCGGGAAACCGCCGCAATCGAGAAGGAGCTGAAGAAGCTCGAGGAAAAGCGCGCACGGCTCGAAGCCCGCCATGCGAAGGCGAGAAAAGCCGCCGAGCAGAAGGTCGAGCGCGCCCGCGAGGATTATGAAGCCGCGCTCGCCAGCCGGGACGAGTAGCAGTCGCCGGCCGGGCCTGTCGCCAGCACCGATCATCTGACATAGGCGTGGCGATGAGCCGAGCGCCCCTCCCAATCGACGAAGCCCTTCCCGGCCTTCTTGATGCGCTTCGCGAAGGGCCGCGGGCCCTACTCATCGCCCCGCCCGGCGCCGGCAAGACTACCCGTGTCGCGCCGGCGCTGCTCGACCAGCCCTGGGCAAAAGGAAGGCAGGTGCTGCTCCTGGTGCCGCGCCGGCTCGCGGCGCGCAGTGCCGCCGAGTTCATGGCGCGGGAAAGAGGCGAGGAACCGGGGCAAATAATCGGTTATGCCACCCGCCTCGACAGCAGGATCGGGCCTTCGACCCGCGTCATCGCCATGACCCACGGAGTCTATCTCTCGAAGCTGCAGTCGGACCCCGAGCTCAACGGCGTTGCGGCCGTTCTTTTCGACGAGGTGCATGAGCGCAGCCTCGACAGCGATCTTGCGCTGGCGCTGACGCTCGATGCTTCTGCCGGGCTAAGACCGGACCTTCGAATAGTCCCGATGTCGGCGACGCTGGACGGCGAACGGTTCGGCCGGCTGCTCGGCGACCCGCCCCTCATCGAAAGCGAGGGCCGGAGCTTCCCGCTCAGCCTCGTCCATGAAGGACGCGACCCTTCGGTTCGAATCGAGCCCCAGGTGGCGGCAGCGATCCGCGACGCGCTTGGCCAGTATCCGGGGTCACTCCTCGCCTTCCTCCCGGGCGTCGCCGAAATCGAGCGCACGGCCGAGGCCCTCGGCAGATTGCCCGACAATGTGCAGCTGTTCAGGCTGCACGGCCAGGTCGAACCGGCCCAGCAGCGTTCCGCGCTCGCCCCGCCTCCGCCTGGAAAGCGCAAGCTGGTCCTAGCAAGCGCCATCGCCGAGACCAGCCTCACGCTGGATGACGTCAGAATCGTCGTCGACAGCGGCCTTGCGAGGCGCCCCCGCTATGACCGGGGTGCCGGCCTCACCCGGCTGGTGACCGAGCGGGCGAGCCGGGCGGCGGTAACCCAGCGCGCGGGCCGGGCAACGCGCCAGGCCCCCGGCGTCGCCATCAGGCTATGGGAAGATGCAGCCACCGCCGCCCTCCCCTCCCACGATCCCCCCGAGATCCTCGAGGCGGACCTTTCGAGCCTGCTCCTGACCTGCCTCATCTGGGGCGAGAGCCACCCCGAGCGACTGCCCTTCCTTGACCCGCCGCCCGCCCCGGCACTTGCCGAGGCCCGGCAACGGCTCCGGCGGTTGCATGCGATCGATGGCGATGACCATGTGACTGCCCACGGCCGGCAGATCGCTTCGATCCCGCTGGAGCCGCGCCTCGCGCACATGCTGATCGAGGCCAGGGAACGAGGCTTTGCTGCCGCGGCCTCCCAGGCAGCTGCCCTGCTGACCGAACCTGGGCTCGGCGGCAACGATCCCGATCTCGAGCTCCGCCATCGCCACTGGCTCCGCGATCGTTCGCGCCGGGCCGAGGCGGCGCGCCGGCTTGCACGGCGCTGGGCGGGCAGCGAAGCATCGGACCCGGCAGCGGACAATATCGGGATGGCCATTGCCCTTGCCTATCCCGATCGCCTTTCGAGGAGGCGCGATCATTCGGGCGAATATTGGCAGTCTGTCGGTGGACGGAGGTTCCGGCTCGACCCGGCGTCGCCGCTTGCCAGGAGCGAGTGGCTGGCGGTTGCCGAGGTCGCGGGGGCAGCGTCCGGGGCACGCATCCTGGCCGCTGCTTCACTCGGGCAGTCTGACGTCGAGTCTTTGTTCGGGGACGAGATCGAGACCTATTCCGAGGTCAGGTTTGACCCGGCAACGGCAGTGATCAGCGCCACCCGGGGACGACGGCTCGGCACCATCCGGCTGACTTCGGCGCCGGACCCCCGGCCCGACCAGGCCGCGATCGAGGCCGGCCTGCTCGAGGCGGTCCGGCGCCACGGGCTGTCCATCCTGCCCTGGGGGAAATCGGCAGAGGCTCTCCGGCAAAGGGCCGCGTTTGCCGGGCAGCACGCGCCGGAAGTTGCCGACCTGTCGGACGAGGCGCTGACTGGTCGGCTCGGTGAGTGGCTCGCACCACTGCTCCATGGGAAGCGGCGCCTCGATTTCCTTGGCGAGGGAGCGCTCCACCAGGCGCTCCAGGGCATGATTGGCTATGATGGTATGCGCATCATCGACCGGCTTGCGCCGAGCCATTTCGAGTCGCCTGCCGGGTCCAGCCACCCGATCGATTATTCGGCCGGCGGAGGGCCGGTCGTGGAGGTCCGCGCCCAGGCGCTGTTCGGTTTGAGGGCCCACCCGATGGTAGCAGGCGGAAAGGTCCCGCTGACCCTCGCGATCACTTCGCCTGCCCATCGCCCCATCCAGACGACCAAGGACCTTCCCGCCTTCTGGGCTGGCAGCTGGCGCGACGTCGCCAAGGAAATGCGCGGGCGTTACCCGAGGCATCCCTGGCCGGAGGATCCCGCCGCGGCTGCGCCGACGCTGAGGTCGAAGCGCGCAAGCTCTTGATTCCGTGCCGGGCATGGGCCAATCGGCCCAATATGACCGTCGCCCGCATCATCGAAGAGCAGCGCAAGACCACCCAGTCGGGAAAGGCACAACAGGGCCTTTGGACGCTGGAATTCGAGCGGCAGGAGCCGCAGCGGCCCGATCCGCTGACCGGATGGAATGGTTCGGGTGACACGCCGACCCAGGTCCGGCTGCGGTTCAACAGCAAGGAAGAAGCGCTCGCCTATGCGAGGCGCAAGGGTTTCGAGGTCCACCTCGTCCCGGCACCGCCCGTGGAGCTCAAGATCCAGGCCTATGCCGACAATTTCCGCTGAGTAAATTCCCCCCGCCTTCCTGCTTAGCCGGTCCCGCGCTCTTTCAGGAAATCCCGGATCATCGGCTGGGCGTTGCTGTCATATTGCGCCATGACGTTGCGCGGACCGGCAAACTCGAAATGGGTCAGTAGCCGCTCGCCGTTCCAGTAATGGAGCGCAAAGGCGGGCGGGTCGCCGATGATCAGCGCGCGTCCGTCGGGCCGCCTGGGATCGATATCCTCGAGGTCGAGGGCAAGCCAGGGCGCGGTCGAGCTGCAGACGCTCAAGGGCTTTCCGGCAAACTGGGTGGCAATCGGGCGATGGACGTGACCGGCGAGCATGGCGACGACCTGCTTGGCAGGAGCGACCACGGCTTCGAGGCGCTGGACCCATGCCTCGCAACCAAGAGCGCTCATCCAGTCAATTCCGGTATCCACCGGCGGGTGATGGAGAATGATGACCGTCGGGACGTCGGTCCTCTCGGCCAGGCGCGCCTCGAGCCAGGCTGCCCTTTGTTCGCAGATCATCCCGCCGTGGCGGCCAGCATCGAGCGTATCGAGCACGATCCACCTGAGACCGCCATGGTCCATCTCGTGCTGGATGAATCCATTCTCGTCGGCCGGCACGTCAGGGAGCACGCTCCGAAATGCTTCCCGCCCGTCGTGGTTGCCGATTGCCCATATCACCGGACCCTGCCAGCGGCCGACAAGCGAGCGCATGTGCCGATAGGCATCGACGTCGTCTGACCGCTCTACCAGATCCCCGGTAACCAGCAGCAGCGAGGGCTTCGGCCGCATTTCCTGCAACTGGTCAATGACCATGTTCAGCCGGCGGACATTCAGCTCGTGCGGGTTTCCCTCGTCGAAGCCGATGTGAAGATCGGTCACCTGGGCAACCAGGGTGCCGTCAACCGATGGTCGTTTTGCCAAGCCCTCTCCCCTCGCCCTTGGATTGCGATAGCCATGGCCGGCTTGTCCAGCACTTTCCGAGCCCGAAACAATATCCGCTTGCCACGGACGCAACCTTCGGGGAAAATTGATGCGCCGAAGCTAGGGGGAAAGCTGCGCCAGTCTCGTATTGCGTTGTTGTTGGGAACGCGTCCGGAAGCCATCAAGCTGAGCCCTGTCGCCCGAGCCCTTGAGGAGCTGGGCGAGCCTCCCGCGCTGATCGTTACCGGTCAGCATCCAGGGCTGGAACTTGCCAACCACCAGCTCGAATGCTTCCCGGCAACATTCCTGGATAATCCCGGCCTCCCCGATCCGTCGCTCCACGCCGACCTGGTGCGGACGGCGGTCAAGCGGCTGCTCACGTCCAATCCGCCGCAGCTGCTCATGGTCGCTGGCGGAACATCGTCGGCGCTTGGCGGTGCGCTGGCCGCCAGGGAAACCGGCGTGCCAATCGCTCATCTCGAGGCCGGGCTGCGGACTTTCGATCCGAACCAGCCCTGGCCGGAGGAAGAAAACCGGGCGATCATCGACCGGCTTGCAAACCTGTTGTTCGCGCCGACGCGCATGAACGCGGCAAATCTTCGCCGCGACTTGGTCCCGGGGCAAGTCCACGTCACCGGTAGCAGCGCCATGGACGCACTGACACAGGTCGTCGGGAGACTCCCCGTCAGGCCAAGGCGAAGAGCGCCCTGGAGCCGGTTCAGCATGCTCGTGACGTGCCACCGCCGCGAGAGCTGGAAAGCCGGGCTCGAGGGGGTCGCCGAAGCGCTCCGGATACTTTCCTCCAATGTCCGGATTAGCCTGGTCCTTCCCCCGAACCCGACCGTCACCCAGCGCATGACCGAGCTTCTCGGTGGTACTGGCAACATCACGCTCATCCCGCCGCTGTCCCACGCGGCATTCATCGAGGCGATGCGCAGTGTCGACCTCGTGCTCAGTGATTCGGGTGGAGTCGAGGAGGAAGCGCCCGCACTTGGCGTTCCGCTTCTGGTCCTGCGCGACAAGACCGAGCGCCCCGAAGGACTTGCCAACGGTTCGAGCGAATTGGTTGGAACGTGCGCCGAGAGCATCATCGGGAAAGTCGAGCAGCTACGCCGAAACCCCGAAATGCTTAGGGCAATGCGCCGCTCATCCCTCCCCTTCGGGGATGGCCGATCCGGTCCCCGGATAGCGCGCCGATCCCTTCTGTTCGTCGATGAATTGGCGACAACGCTGCAAAGCAGCATCGCCTGATTGACTAGAGCGGCGCAAACCACCATATGCGCGCCCTTGCCGCCATGGCCATGGCCCCTTCGTCTAGCGGTCTAGGACGTCGCCCTCTCACGGCGAAAACACGGGTTCGAGTCCCGTAGGGGTCACCATCTCTTCATCGGCCAAGCGTTGACCTTCCTCCGACTTCACGGCAGGTACTTACGCGCTTCCCCCCAACGGAAAGGATTGGACGGCCCTGCCAAGGCCGAGCTTAGCCGCACGTCATGACCGAGTTGCTTCATTTTCTCCCGTTCGCCCCAAATCGTCTTGCACCCGCCGTGGAAACTCTCCTCGCGCTCGGCGTCCTCGCCACGCTGGCCCTCCTCGCCAACTTCATCGTCAAGAAGGTCATCCTGCGGGTGGCGGCGAAGTCATTGCCCGACATGGGCCTCGACCTCGCCAAGGTAGCGGGGTTCCTCGCCAATATCGTCCCGGCCGTGATCGTGTCGCGGGGCATCGAGGCGGTTCCGTCGCTTTCGGCAGGCCTGAAGACCGTGGTCGGCAATGTCGCGATGGCCTTCATCGTCCTTAGCATCGCGCTCGCGTTGAACGCGGTGCTTAGCCTCGCCAACCAGCTTTACGAGAGGCGGCCGGAAGCAGCCAGCCGTCCCATCAAGGGCTATGTCCAGGTCTTGAAGATACTGGTGTTCACGGGCGCCGGCATCCTCATCATCGCGGCGCTGATGGAACAGTCGCCGCTGCTCCTCCTCTCGGGGCTGGGCGCCATGGCAGCGGTGCTCATGCTCGTGTTCAAGGACACGATCCTCTCGCTGGTGGCATCCGTCCAGCTTACGTCCAACGACATGCTTCGAGTGGGCGACTGGATAGAAATGCCGCAGCTCAACGCGGACGGCGACGTGATCGACATCGCCCTCCACACGGTAAAGGTGCAGAACTGGGACAAGACGATCACCACGATTCCGACGCACCGGCTGATCACCGAGAGCTACAAGAACTGGCGCGGCATGTCCGAATCCGGTGGCCGGAGGATCAAGCGCACCATCGCAATTGACCAGCAGAGCATCCGGTTCATCGACACCGACGAGCAGGATGACCTTCGTCGATTTGCACTGATCGAGACCTACCTTGATCAAAAGGCAGGCGAGATCGACCGGTGGAACTCGGGCCTCAGGGACTTGGGCCATGACCCGGTAAACCATCGCCGGGTCACCAATATCGGCACGTTCAGGGCGTACGTCATGGCCTATCTACGTGCCCATCCCCGGATTGCCCAGGACATGACCATGCTCGTCCGGCATCTGCAGCCGACGGCGCATGGCCTGCCGCTGGAAATCTACTGCTTCACCCGGACCACTGCCTGGGCCGAGTATGAAGGCATCCAGGCCGATATCTTCGACCATCTCCTGGCGATCATGCCGGAATTCGGGCTGAGGCTCTTCCAGGAGCCCAGCGGAATGGACGTAAAGCGGATGCTGGC
>CAZQLI010000107.1:0-6699 GCA_964594145.1 uncultured Sphingomonas sp.
CGTCGGCACCAAGCTTAAGCTTGCTATCGACACGGGCCGCCACGAGGGCGTCGGCATCGACCTCGTGGCAATGTGCGTCAACGACCTTGTCGTCCAGGGCGCCGAACCGCTCTTCTTCCTTGACTATTTTGCAAGCGGGAAGCTCGACCAACAGCTCGCGACGACCGTCGTCAAGTCGATCGCCGATGGTTGCCGGCAGGCCGGCTGCGCGCTGATCGGCGGCGAGACCGCGGAAATGCCGGGCATGTATGCGGACGGTGACTACGACCTCGCGGGCTTTTGCGTTGGCGCGGTGGACCGCGCACGTGCGCTGACCGGCGCCGCGGTCGAACCGGGGGACATCATCCTTGGTCTGGCGAGCTCGGGGATCCACAGCAATGGCTATTCGCTCGTCAGGCGGCTGATCGAGCTCAATGGCTGGAAGCTGGACCGGCCGGCCCTCTTCGACCAGGACCGATTGCTCGCGGACATCTTCCTCGAGCCCACCCGCATCTACGTGAAATCCATCCTGCCGCTGGTTCGCGAAGGCTCGATCCTGGCGCTTGCCCATATTACTGGCGGCGGCCTCCTCGAGAATATCCCGAGGGTCATGCCGCAGGGATGCCAAGCACTGGTCGACGCCGATTCCTGGCCCCTCCCCCGGCTGTTCGCCTTTCTCCAGGCCGGCGGCTCGATCGAACCGGCCGAGCTTGCCCGTACTTTCAACTGCGGCATTGGAATGGCGGCAATCGTCCGCGAGGGAGACGTCGCCCGGGTGACCGAAAAGCTCGAGCAGGCCGGCGAAACGGTCCATGTCATTGGCCGCATCGAGGCGGGCCAGGCGGGCTGCACGGTCCGCGGAAGCTCTGGAACCTGGAGCGCGCTGGCCGACTGGTCGGCTACCCACCATGGCTGAACGAAGCCGGGTCGCGGTACTCATCTCCGGCCGCGGCTCGAACATGGCCGCGCTCATCTACGCGGCCAGGGCCGATGACTGTCCCTACGAGGTGGCGCTGGTGAGCGGTGATAAACCCGATGCGCCGGGGCTCGCCGTCGCCCGGGCGGAGGGCATCCCGGTCGAGCCGCTGGACGCGAAAAGCCTCAAGGACAGTTTCTGGGAAAGGCTCGACGAGCATCTCAGGGCAGCGCGGATCGACCTCGTCGCCCTGGCCGGGTTCATGCGCATCATCCCGGGCGAGTTCGTCGCCCGCTGGGAAGGCCGCCTGGTCAATATCCATCCCTCGCTGCTCCCGAAGCACAAGGGACTGGGCTCGCACCAGGCCTGCCTCGAGGCCGGCGACCCGTGCAGCGGCGCGACCGTTCATCTCGTGACTCCCGAGCTCGACAGCGGCGAGATCCTCGGACAGGTCAAGGTCGCGGTCCTTCCCGGTGACACGGCCGCGAGCCTTGCCGAGCGGGTGCTGATTGCCGAGCACCAGCTCTATCCCCAGGTGCTCGGCCGATTTCTTGGCCGGACGCGGGATTTTGACTGGCTCACCGGCGAGGTCGGAAAGCTCGCGATGCAGCTCCCCGACACTTCCGCCCAGACTTCCCACGGCTCGCCCGGCTGGAAGGTTGGAACGAAGAGCAGCTCCAAGTTCTTCGCCATCATGTGGAACCGCCACCACGGCGAGGAGGCAATCGGGCTCCTCGTAAAATGCAGCGGCCAGGACGAAATGGCCGAGCTTATCGAGGCCGAGCCCGGGCTTTATTTCCGCCCGGCCTATTATGGACCGTTTGACTGGATCGGGATCCGGCTCGATCGGCCGGATACCGACTGGAACCATGTCGCAGGCTGGCTCGAACGCAGCTGGCTGGCGAATGCCCCGCCCCGCTCCCGGGCGAAACATGATGGCCCAGCCGGCGCCTGAGGCCCAGCGCCCAGCGGGCAATCAGGCCGCGAGCTGCTGGCTCTCGGCCCCGCTGGCATCGTTCGTCCCGGTTTCCCGCGGCGGGACGGCAGCGCCCTGGTCCAGCATGGCATCGAACAGCTGCATATAGCATCGAAGCGCGATCGACCGGGAGAATTGCTCGGCCCGCCGGCGCGGCAGGACCGGGTCGGGCCCGGTCTGGCGCAGGATCGCCGCCGCCAGCCCGTCGACGTCCAGGGGATCGACGAGGAGGCCGAATTTCCCATTATCCAGCACGTGGGGCGCGTCACCTGCCGTCCGCGAGGCGACGACCGGCGTCCCGCAGGCCAGCGCCTCGAGGATGACGTTTGACGAACCTTCCCAAAGCGAAGGCAGGACCATCACGCTGCTCGAGCTCATGTAGGGAAAGGGATTTGTCACCGGGGCAATGAACTCGACGTCCGCCCCCACCCCAAGGTCCTGCGCCAATGCCCTCATCCTGTCGGTCTCGGACCTGCTCCCTTCGCCGAGGAAAGCGAGGCGCATCGGGCGCTTCTTGCGGGCCAGTGCGAAGGCCTTCAGCAGCGTGTCGAAATTCTTCTGCCGGACGAACCGGCCGACTGCCAGCACCACCGGCGCCCGGCCCTTGCCCGCCCAAGGCAGGTCACAGTGCTGGCCAGCCAGCGCACGGACGCGCTCCAGGTCCACTCCGTTGGGGATGGCAATGGCCTTCCCGGCGGAAAGCTGCCCTGCCGGCAAGTCATGGCGCGACAGGCGGGCGGAGACGTAGACCAGCCGGTCGGCGAGCTTTCCGACCAGCCAGAACTTGGTTGCCCGGGCGACGCGCGCGAGGAGCGAACGGGAGCCGTGCGTCAGGTCATTGCTGATGCGAAGCAGCTTTCGCCCCGGAAGGCCAAGCCAGGCGATGGTGCTGAGGAGATGACCATGGTTTCCAGCCGACATCAGGATGTCGGGTTTCCAGGAACGGCAATGCCGGCGGTAGGACAGGAGCACGCTGCGCATCCTTGCCCGGCGGGACATGCCCGCGGACGCCGATCCATCCAGCTTCACGACCGCAACGGCGGGAATTAGCTCCTTTCGCAAAACGCCCTCGGCATCGCAGGTCAGCAAGCGAACCTGGTAGCCGCATGCTGCGGCCTCATTGGCGATGGCGACTGCGTTCCGGACCACGCCGGTCGCGCCGAGGTCACTCACGAAAATCTGCACCCGTCGCGCTTCGCCTCGGGCACGCCAGCTACTCTTGTCCATGAGGGGCGACTAGCTTTCCTCAATTGCGGCCACGTCTCGGTAATGTTTGATTTTGCAAATCTTTCCCCGGGGACAACACCAGTGGTGCGAAATCCGGCGCGAGATTCTATCAAGTCACCTGCGCGGGACGGGACCAGATGAAGATTCTGCTGATCGAAGATGACGGGATGCTTGCCGGCCATGTCGCCAGGGGTCTTCGCGAATCGGGCCATGTCGTCGACCACTGCGCGGACGGCAAGTCCGGGCTTTTTGCGGTCGCCGAGCCGGCCCATGACGTCGTCATCCTCGACCGCATGCTGCCGGCGGTTGACGGGATGACGATCCTCCAGACGATGCGCGCCTCGGGAAACACGACCCCGGTCATCATGCTGACGGCGCTTGGCGAGGTCGACGACCGGGTCGAGGGCCTGCGCAAGGGCTGCGACGATTATCTCTCGAAGCCATTTTCGCTCCAGGAGCTCATCGCGAGGGTGGAAGCGCTTGGCCGGCGGCCAAGCGCTACCCAGGCCATCGAGCGCCTGGCCGGCCACGGGGTCGAAATGGACCTGCTGCGCCGCCAGGTCCGCGTTCACGGTGCGGAGATCCGGCTCACCGGGCGCGAGTTCCAGATCCTCGAGATATTGCTGCGCAACGCCGGCCGGGTCGTCACGCGCAGCATGCTGCTCGAGGCCGTCTGGGACTATCGTTTCGATCCCCAGACCAACATCGTCGACCAGCATGTCAGCCGGCTTCGCCAGAAGCTGGGCGAACAGGGAGCAGATCAGGCAATCGAGACCGTTCGCGGCGTTGGTTACAGGGCCCGGGGCTAGCGGGTGCGCCTTTCCTCGAGCCTCGCGGTCCGGATAACCGGCGCGCTTGTCGCGGCCACGGTCCTGACGGCGGCAGGCCTTCTCGGCGGCATCTATTATTTCAGCGTCGCGCGGCCGATGGCCGAAATCCGGGCCAAGATCCGGTCCGAGGCCGGGAGCCTGCAGTCCATCTACCGTGAGCGCGGGGAACAGGCCCTCGTCGCAGCACTTGTCTCCCGGCGGGAGACGCGCGCGGCGGATAAGCCGTTTGACGCCTTCCTCGATCGCGAGGGCAGGCTCGTCACCGGCAATCTTCCGAGCTGGCCGCTTGTTCGCGAGGGCGACTGGGCGTCGATCGAGGCCGATCTTTACCGGGACGGCGACGAGGACGACCACGAAGCGCTGTCACGGGACATCCTGCTTGGCGACGGGCGCCGGCTGATCGTCGGCAGGGACGTCGAGGTCCTCGCCGACCGGGAGGAGTTGATCATCGAGGCGCTGCTGTGGGGTTCCGTCTCGGTAATATTGTTCAGCCTGCTCGCCGGGCTGATGACCAGCTGGGCGATCGCGGGCCGCCTCGAGGCGGTGAACCGCACCGCGCGCGCCGTCGGCCAGGGCAATCTTGGCATGCGGGTGCCGATCCGCGGCAGGGGAGATGAATTCGACCAGCTCGGCCAAAGCCTGAACGCGATGCTGGATCGCAACGAGGAACTGATGGCCTCGCTGGGCCGGGTCTCGGACAATATAGCCCACGAGCTTCGAACGCCGCTCGCCCGGCTGCAGACCTCGCTCGAACCGGCGCCGGGATCCGACGGGCTGGAACCGGCCCAGGTCGAGGCGGCGAGGCTCGAGGCCGAACGGCTTCAGCAGATATTCGACGCGCTTTTGCGCATCGCGCGCATCGACACCGGGCGGCACCAGCTCGCGAGCGAGGCGGTCGAACTCGATGCAATCGTCAGCGACGCGGTCGAGCTCTACGAGCCGGGCGCGGCCGAGAGGTCCCAGACCATTGCCCTCTACCTCGTCCCGTGCACCATCTGCGGTGACCGCAACCTCCTGTTCCAGGCGGTTTCGAACCTTCTCGACAATGCCATCAAATTCTCGCCCGGGGGCAGCCAGATCGGAGTCGAGCTGGTCCGCCAGGGAGCCCGCGCCTCCATCGTCGTCACCGACAGCGGATCAGGCGTCGAGGAGAAATACCAGCCGAGGCTCGCGGAGCGCTTCTTCCGCTCACCGGGGAGCAACGAGGTCGCGGGGACCGGGCTTGGCCTTACGCTGGTGAATGCCATTGCCGGGGCGCACGGCGGCACATTGACTTTCGCCAACCTTCCGGGGGGCTTCAGCGCAACGCTCGCCCTCCCGGTCAAGCAGGAAGGGGGCCACGGCAAGTAGCCGCGGCCCCCGCATTCGTGCCAGGGCAGTCAGGCGACTGCCCGCCTGCCGGGTTTAGCCGACGATTTCGTCAGGCGTGAAGAAGAAGGCGATCTCGGTCGCTGCATTCTCGTCGCTATCGGAGCCGTGCACCGAGTTGGCCTCGATCGATTCCGCATAGAGCTTGCGGATCGTCCCTTCGGCGGCATCGGCCGGGTTGGTCGCACCCATGACGTCGCGGTTGAGCTTTACCGCATTCTCGCCCTCAAGCACCTGGACGACGACCGGGCCCGAGGTCATGAAATTGCAAAGGTCCTGGTAAAAAGGACGCTCCTTGTGGACGGCATAGAAGCCCTCGGCCTGCTCGCGGGTCATCCGGATCCGCTTCGAGGCGACTACGCGAAGGCCGGCTTCCTCCAGCGTCTTGGTGACAGCGCCGGTGAGGTTGCGGCGGGTGGCGTCGGGCTTGATGATCGAAAAGGTGCGGGTAACCGCCATGGCATGGCTCCGAAATTGCGAGGAGTTGGGAACGGCCGCGCCCCTAGCCGGAGCGGAGGCCAAGGGCAAGGTTTAGCCCTTGTTGGTCCATTTGCCCTCTTCGAGCGCCCAATAGTTGCGGGTGACTTCCGGCCGCTGGGCCAGCGATTTCCAGGCCTTGCGCGCAGCTGCGAGCGTTGCCTCGTCGAACAAGAGGAAGCTGCGGTCATAGCCGAGCGCTGCCTCCCGCCAGGCCCCGTCGGCCATCAGCATGTTGCGGGCAAGGTTCGGAGCGTCGGTTCCGGTGGAGAGAAGGATCGGCTGTGCGGCGTCCTCGCTTGCGCCGGCAATGGCGTGTGGAAGAAAACTCGGCCCGCCCTGGTCCCACAGTTGCCGGTCGAGCCGAGCCAGCAATGCCTCGTCTTCGGCGACGACCAGAAGCCTTTGCTTCTCGTCGAGCAGCTTGGCCGCAATCGCCGCGATCACGGCGTCGGGACTTGCCGCGCCAAGCTGGTAGAAATCGACGCGCATCGCCTGCGCTATCAGTCCTCGGCTGCCTCGGCGACGAACTGGTCAAGCAGCCTGACGCCGAAGCCGGTCGCGCCCTTCTCGTAGGTCGCGCCCGCCTTGTCCGACCAGACCATGCCGGCGACATCGAGATGCGCCCAGGCAACGCCGTCCTCGACGAAGCGCTTGAGGAACTGCGCGGCGGTGATCGAGCCGGCTTCGCGCGGCCCGACATTCTTCATGTCGGCGATCGGCGAATCAATCAGGCGGTCGTAGGCATCGGCGAGCGGCTGGCGCCACAGCTTGTCGCCGCTCTGCTCGGCCGCCTTGATCAGGCCGGACGCGAGCGTCTCGTCGTTGCTGAACATGCCGGCATATTCATGGCCCAGCGTGATCACCATCGCGCCGGTCAGGGTCGCGATGTCGATCATCGCCCTTGGCTTGAAGGTGCGCTGGGC
>CAZQLI010000108.1:0-6650 GCA_964594145.1 uncultured Sphingomonas sp.
CTTGCCGACGCAATCGCCGACGCGCGCATTGCAGCGCGCAACGCCGGAATTGCAGCCGAGCGTGTCGGGGTGCTCGCCGACAACACCAGCCGGCTGGTCAATGAGCAGGGCAAGCCCGCGGCGGAAGACCTCAGAAAGGCGATCGGCGCAGTCCAGCGCTCGGCCGAAAACCTCGACGCGATGGTCGCCGACGCGCGCCCGGGCGTCCAGACTTTCAGCAAGAGCACGCTGCCCGAAGTGAACCGGCTGGTGCGCGATCTCCGCGAGCTTACGACATCGCTGCAGGGCTTTACCCAGCGGCTGGACGAGGGTGGCGTCGGCGGCGCCCTCGGCCCCCAGAAACTGCCCGATTACGAACCGGGGAAAAGCAGATGAGCCACAAGTTGCGCCTTGCCGCGCCCGTCGCGTTAGCCTTGACTCTGAGCGCCTGCCTCGGCGGGCTGCTTGGTGGTGGCGGGAAGGCCCCGCCCTGGCTCCTGACCCTGACCCCGCAGGCGCCGGCGCCCGAAAGCATCTCGCGGACGGCCGGGGCAGGCGAGGCGGTGACGATCGAAACGCCGGTCATCCCGAGGGAAATCCGGACCAACCGGGTCCCGGTTCATTCCGGACCGATCGCGATCGCCTACGTCAAGGACCTGACCTGGGTCGACACGCCCGACCGGCTGTTCCAGGACCTCCTGGCAGAAACGGTCACGAGGATGACCAACCGGGTGGTCCTCGACCCGCAGCAGGCAACGCTCGATCCGGGAGCAACGATCGCGGGCAACCTGAGCCGCTTCGGCTATGACGCCCAGGAGGGAATGGTCGTGGTCCGCTACGACGCGGCGATGACCAGGGCTGGCGGCACGGCAGTCGCCACACGCCGCTTCGAGGCCCGCGAGCCTGCCGACGGGACGGCGGCATCGGTTGCGCCGGCGATCAATGTCGCGGCCAACCGGGTGGCCATGGAAGTCGCGCAATGGGTCGGCAGCCAGTAGGCTGGCCGACCGCCTAGTCCCGTCCGAGGCTTTTCGAGGCCTGTTCGAACACGTCTCTTGAAAGGCCCGGGCTGGCGACGATTCGTTCCAGCTCCGCGCGCATCAGCTCGGCCCGGCCCGCTTCGAACCGGCGCCAGCGGCCAAGCGAGGGCACCTGCCGCGCAGCGACCTGCGGATTGATCCGGTCAACCTCGAGGATCATGTCGGCGACCAGCCGGTATCCGCGGCCGGAGTGATGGTGGAATGCCCACTGGTTTGCAGCGAAATTGCCGACGAGGGCGCGCCAGCGGTTGGGGTTCCGGATCGTGAAGTCCCGGTGGCGGGCAAGCTGCTCGACCACCTCGACCGTGTCATCACGCTGCGCTGCGGCCTGGAGCGCAAACCATTTGTCGAGCACGAGGCTGTCATCCCGGTAGCGCCGGTAAAAATCATCAATCGCCGCCTCGCGCTCGGGCCCGTCCAGCCCCGTCAGGACAGCGAGGGCGCCCTGCCGGTCGGTCATGTTGTCGGCACTGTCATACTGGGCCTTGGCAAGCGCCGCTCCGCGCGCGGTGTCGCCGCCGGCAAGCAGCCAGAGCGCGACATTTCTCAGCCTCCTGACGCCCTTGGCGGCAGGCGAGAGGTCGTCGCCGGCAGCTTTCGCAGCCTGGGCCTTGGCGAGATCCTCGCCCAGCGCTGCTCCAATCGCCCGGCGAAGCCGCTCGCGGCTGCCGTGGATTGCGTCCGGGTCGACCAGTTGCATCCGGTCCCCGACCAGCGCTTCGCTCGGCAGCAACAGGGCTTCGCCCTTGAACGCGGGGTCGAGCGCGTTGGAGCGCAGCGTTCCACGCATGGCGGCGATCACCGCCGAAGGGTCCCCGTCGGCGCTTGCGACGCCACCGACGAGTGCCTGGTACATGAGTTCCTGCAGTGCCTCGTAGCGGGTGAAGGGGTTGGAATCGACCTCGGCCAGCCGCTCAAGCTCGCCCTCCCGGCGCTCGGTGTCGAGGATGACCGGTGCTGAAAAATCGCGGTTGATCGAAAGAAGCGGCGGCTCGTCGATGTCGGGAAAGCTTATGCTGGTCTCGGGCTCGCCCAGGAGGATGAGCCGCTCCTCGCCGATCGGCTCGCCGCTGTCGCTGCCGATCAGCGCGGTCTTGAGCGGAAGCAGCATGGGCTTCTTGCCCGACTGGCCGGGCGTATCCGGTATGTCCTGTGAGAGGTGGAGCGTCGCCAGGCGGCCCTCGGCATCATGCTCGAGCCTTGCGGTGACCCTGGGCGTTCCGGCCTGGCTGTACCACAGCCGGAACTGGCCAAGGTCGACGCCGCTCGCATCCTCCATCGCGCGCACGAAGTCCTCGCAGGTGACTGCTTTGCCGTCATTGCGCTCGAAATAGAGGTCGCTGCCCTTGCGGAACGCCTCCTCGCCAAGGATGGTGCGCATCATCCGGATGACCTCGGCGCCCTTGTTGTAGACGGTGGCGGTGTAGAAATTGGTGATCTCGATGTAGCTTTCCGGGCGTACCGGGTGGGCGAGCGGGCCGGCATCTTCCGGGAACTGGGCCGCCCGCAGCAGCCTCACGTCCTCGATCCGCTTCACCGCCTCGCTTCCCATGTCCGCGGAGAAGCTCTGGTCGCGGAACACGGTGAAGCCTTCCTTCAGGCTCAGCTGGAACCAGTCGCGGCAGGTGACCCGGTCGCCCGACCAGTTGTGGAAATATTCATGGGCAACGACGCCGGCGATATTGTCGAAGTCGACGTCGGTCGCCGTTTCCTGGTCGGCGAGGATGTAGCGCGAGTTGAAGATGTTGAGACCCTTGTTCTCCATCGCTCCGAAATTGAAGTCGTCGACTGCGACGATGTTGAACAGGTCGAGGTCATATTCCCGGCCATAAACCTCCTCATCCCAGCGCATCGCCGCCTTGAGGCTCTCCATCGCGTGGCGGGTCCGCGGCAGGTCCTGTTCGCGGACCCAGATGTTGAGCTCGACGTCGCGCCCGCTCATCGTCGTGAAGCTGTCGCGGTTCGGACTGAGCTTTCCGGCAACCATCGCAAAGAGGTAGCTCGGCTTTGGAAACGGGTCCTCCCATTCCGCCCAGTGACGGCCATCGCCGCTGTCGCCGCTTGCAACGAGGTTGCCGTTGGCCAGCAGGACCGGGAATTGCCCGCGATCGGCATCCATCCATACCCGGTAGCGCGACAATATGTCGGGCCGGTCGGGGTGGAAGGTGATGCGCCGGAAGCCTTCGCTTTCACACTGGGTGCAGAGGATCCCGCCCGATGCATAGAGGCCCATCAGCTTGCTGTTCGAAGCTGGCGAGATTTCGACCTCGGTTTCAATCCTTGCCTCGGGACGTTCGAGATCAATCACCAGGAAATCGTCGTCCAGCGTCCAGGGTGCATCGACACCATCGACGCGGACCGACCTGGGCGTGAGCCCGTCTCCGGCCAGCCGCAGCGGTCGGTCATGCTCGCCGTTGCGCTTCACAAGCAGCGTTGCATGGACCCGGGTGAGTTCGGGATCGAGCCTGAACCTCAAGGCCACCTCCGGCACCAGCCAGTCCGGCGGGCGATAATCCTTCCGGTGGATGGCGACATGTTCCGGCGAGGTCGGGGCTTCGGGCTGGTCGAGAACGTCAGTCATGACCCCGGACTTAGGAGGCGTCGGGCGCAGCCACAAGCATTGGCCGCCGTCGACCGACGAGCGCGAGGGTGATGCCGCCGAGCGAAAGCAGCCCGCCGGCGATCGCGAGGCTGCTCCAGTGATAATCCTCGAACAGGGTCGAAAGGCTCATCGCGATCACCGGGACGAGAACGCTGGAATAAGCGGCCCGGCCCGGCCCGATCTTGCGGACCACCGGGAAATAGAGCGCAAAGCAGAGGACCGATCCGAACAGGGCGAGATAAAGAACGCCGACCCAGAAGCCGGCCCTTGGCTCGAATACCGGCGGGCCGGCCACCGCATAGGCAAATACAATGTCAATCAGGGCGCCGATTCCCATCGACCAGGCCAGCAGCGAGAGGAGCGGGTGGCGCTGGGCTTCCCTGCCGGCCTGGTAGACATTGGCGGTCGCAGCGCCGAGCAGCCCGATGATGGTGAAGAGTAGCCCAACGGCAATGTCCTGGCTGGCGATGCTGCTCGAGCGGAGCTCGTTGATGAACAGGAGCCCGACACCGGCAACCGCGACGAGCCCGGCTAGCAGGAAACGGGCGCTGGGCTTCTGTCCCAGGAAGGCCCAGGCGAGAAGGCTGTTGGGGATGAGGAGCAGCGCAAAGACCGTTGCAACCACCCCGGAGGTAATGAACTGCTCGGCCAGGTATACGCTGTTGAAATTGACGCTGAACTGGCTGATTCCGAGCACCAGGGCCGCGACCATCCCGCCACGGTCCAGCCTCAGTGACTGGCCCTTGAACCTCGCGACGAACGCCATTGCGATGGCAGCGATGGTGAACCGATAGGCCACCGACCATTGCGGCGGAACGCCGCCGATCTGGTCGCGGATGACGATCCAGGTCGATCCCCAGACGAGGGTGAAGATGATGAAGGGAATGATGATCGACGCGTCCATTCGCCGCGTCGATGGATCATGGTCAGCGGTCACAGCGCGGCGATGGCGCCAGCAAGCCGCTCCACCTCTTCCATGTTCTGGTCCCAGCTGGTCACCAGCCGAACCTCGCCGGGAGCCCAGTCGTAAAAATCGAAGCCCATTGCGCGGAGGCTGGCAGCCTCCTCGCCGGTCATCCGGACGAAGAGTTCATTGGCCTCGACCGGATAGACGAGCCGCTCGGGCCCCGCTGCCGCTGCAAGCGCTGCCGCGGCTGCGTTCGCGGCGCGGGCGTTTGCAAGCCAGCGGTCATTCTCGAGCATCGCCAGGATCTGAGCCGCGAGATAACGGCCCTTGGAGAGGAGATGCCCCGCCCGCTTGCGAAGGCGCGGAACGACCTTTGCCTTTTGCGGGTCGAAGAAGATCAGCGCCTCGGCGTTCATCCCGCCATTCTTGACGAAGCCGAACGAGAGGACATCGACCCCTGCCCGCCAGGTGACGTCGGCCGGGCTTGCGCCGGTGAAGGCGATGGCATTGGCAAAGCGCGCTCCATCCATGTGAAACCCGAGACCATGCTGCTTCGCGACCTCGCCGAGCGCCGCCACTTCCTCGGGGCGATAGCTCAGCCCATATTCGGTTGCATTGGTGATCGACAAGGCAGCCGGCTGGACCTGGTGGACATCGGGCCGCACCCGCGCACAGGCCTCGCTCACGCTTTCGGGAGAGACCTTGGCCCCTTCGCCCTCGAGAAGGGTGAGCTTGGCGCCGTGAGTGAAAAAGCCTGGAGCGCCAGCCTCGTCGGCTTCGATATGGGCCAGCTGGTGGCACAATATCGCGCCTTCGGGCGGGCAGAGCGCCGCGAGCCCGAGGCAGTTCGCGGCCGTTCCGGTCGTTACCCAGAGGGCGCGGACCTCCTTTCCGAACAGGTCGGAAAAAGCCCCGTCGAGCTTCGACGACCAGGCATCGCCGTCATAGGCGGTGTCGAGCTGGTTTGCGCGCGTCAGGGCCTCGAGTACTTCGGGGCAGGCGGCGGCTGCATTGTCGGAAAAGAAGCGCATGGGCTGGGCGATGTGGCCCCAGCGGGTCGGGCCGTCAATCCGGCAGATTTGGGCCGACCGGTCGGCGCTTGCACAAAGCGGCGTTCGGGACCGCCGGCACGGGTGGCGGATCGAGGGCCCCGGCGGTTCTTCTGGCCGGAGGAAATGGTGCTGCCGGTGAGGATTGAACTCACGACCTCAGCCTTACCAAGGATGCGCTCTACCACTGAGCTACGGCAGCATGTCGGAAGGACGGCCGGCTAATGACGAAGCACCGGGGCCGCGTCAACCCGCTTGCGCCGCGGTCATGCGAATATTAGCGCTCCAGCGTCATGGCAAAGGACGAACAGCGACGCGAGGAGAGGCTCGCAGCGGCACTTCGCGAAAATCTTCGAAAGCGCAAGGCGCAGGCGCGCGAGGCTCAGGAGACGAAGGAACCGAGCCAGCCCGCCAGCGAATAACCGAGGTCGAGCCCGCGATTGAGCGCGACCCTCGGTCCAAGCAAATAAAGGCAGGCCAGCAGCCAGCCCAGCGCAACCAGCCCTAGCGGCTTAGCGGCGCGCATTGCCTTTCCAGCCATTCCCGGTCCTCCCCCTCAAGCTGCGGGCCGATGATCGCCAGCACCCTCGAATGATAGTCGTTGAGCCAGTCAAGCTCGCGGTCCGACAGCATCGAGCTGTCAATGAGCCGCTTGTCGATCGGCACATAGGTGAGCGTCTCGAATCCGAGCGTCTCCTTGTCTCCGCCGGCAACCGGCTTTTCCACGACCAGCACCAGATTCTCGATCCGGATGCCATATTCACCCGGCTTGTAATAGCCGGGCTCGTTGGAAATGATCATTCCCGGCTGAAGCGGCTCGTCGCCTCCCGACTGGGAGCTTCCGACCGGCGCGATGCGCTGCGGACCCTCGTGCACCGCGAGGAAGGCGCCGACCCCGTGGCCGGTGCCATGGGCAAAGTCGCAGCCGGCTTCCCACAGCGGCCTTCGGGCAAAGCTGTCCAGCTGCGAACCGCGGACCCCCCTCGGGAAAATCGCCGAGGCGATGGCGATATGGCCCTGCAGCACCCGGGTGAAGCGGTCGACCATCTCGGCCGTGGGCTCGCCGATCGGCA
>CAZQLI010000109.1:0-6623 GCA_964594145.1 uncultured Sphingomonas sp.
GCATGCCGCCAGCGTTCGTTCTGAGCCAGAATCAAACTCTCAAGTTGATGTACGACCAGGCATCGGAGGAATAGTCCGAAGCGAGGCCGGCATCTCTGGGAGCCGTTCCTGCACAAATTACAAACTGGTGTTTGCGTATTTGGACAAGTGAACGGCCTTAGCTTTTTCCGATCCTACCCGAGCCCAGAGGCCCCGGGAGACCGGGCCGCCGCCCACATGTCCCTTCATCTAACCGACAATGTCAAAGAGCCGACGCGTCTCTGCCCCCGGTTCATTTGGTTCCGGGTGTCGGTGGCCGACTAGCGAGAGACACGAACACGGTGGCGGTCCGAACCGGCCGCCGCCGCTGCTGTGAGGGGGCATATATGTAGGGTGGTTCGGACCGTCAACAGGCTTTTTCAAAAAAACGGGAACCGAATTGCGACTTTGCTGAAAAGTCATGGAATTCCGACGTTTCGAGCGTCGTCATGCTGACTGTATATAGGTCCTCAATGCGTCGGCCTCGGCCTCGATCCGCTCGATTCTGTACTTAACCAGGTCTCCGATCGACACGATTCCCCGAATCTCCCCCTGCTCGACCACCGGGAGATGCCGCATCCGCCGCTGGGTCATGGTCCCGAGCGCGCTGAGAATCGAGGTCCCGGTCTCGACCGTCTCCACGGGGGCGCTCATCACCCGCTCGATCGGCCAGTCGAGGACGCCCGGTCCCTGCTCTGCGATGGACTGGACGAGATCGCGTTCCGAGAAGATGCCGACGATGCCGGCGGGCCCGACGACGGGCAGTGCGCCGATCTTCTTTTCGGCAAGCAGGGTCACCGCGTCGCGAACGATTGTTCCCGACGGGACGGTCGCAACGTCGCTTCCCTTGCTCGATAGGATCGCCGCGATGGTCATGGCGCCGCCTCCCTTTGGGACTGTAAACCCATGTGCGCGTTGAAAGTCGCACTTTCAACCGCCAAAGGAAAGCGCATGCCAGCGCCGTCCCGATCCGCTTCGACCGAATTTGCGGTCCGGACCTTCCGGTTCCTCGGCGCGATGGCAGCCCTGCTGGCGCTGTTCGCGGTCGTCGCGATGATAAGCGGCGACTCCAATGGCAGGAACCGCGACCTCGTCGCGCTGTCGATTCTCCTTGGAGCCGGCGCGCTGCTCGGCCTGCCGCTCCTGATCATCGCCCACGTCCACCGACGGAAAGACAGACATGACAACGGAACATAAGGACCCTGTCCTTCGGGTCGTCCCCGGCCCGGGCGACATCAATGCCAATGGCCACATCTTCGGCGGCTGGGTCCTTTCGCAAATGGACATAGCGGCGGGCATCATCGCCTCGCGCCGCGCCGGCGGCTCGGTGGCCACGATCGCCATCGAGAGGATGGAGTTCATCGCGCCGATCCACCTTCGGGACGTGATCAGCGTCTACGCCGAAGTCGAGCGGGTCGGGCGGACTTCGATGGCGATCCGGATCGAGGTCATAGCCACGCGCGATCGCGGCGCCAGCGCGATCAAGGTCACCGAGGGCCTGTTCACTTTCGTCGCCCTCGACGACCAGCACAGGCCGCGGCCGGTCGACCAGGTCCAGCCCGGCTGAACCACTCCGGGGCCCGCTGAACCCACGCCTTCCGACAGCGGGCGGCCTTCTGCACGGGAAAGGCCGCCCGCCGCCTGGGAAGATTTCAGCTAGAAGTCGATCTGGCTCCTGAGCGCCAGCATATCGACGTTATAGTCACGGTCGCCCGCTGCCGAGATGGCGGCGTCCTTATATTTAAGATGCGCATAGTTGAGGCCGAACAGGACATAGTCGGTCGGCTTCCAGTTGAGCGATGCCTGGTAGGCATTCTGCGTTCCGCCGACAATGTCCCGGCTGTTGAGGTCCAGATAGTCCCAGCGAAGGTTGAGGCTGAGCGCCCCGAACCCGCCCTTGTCGAAGCCCTTGTTGACCTTCACCCGGTCGAACTTTCCCCCCTTGTATCCGCGCTTCTCGCCGGTGAAGAAATAGCCTCCCTCGACATAGGCGCCAAAGAAGCCCGGGTCAGAGAGGCCTGGCCTGGACACTTTCTGCCAATAGGCTTCGCCCGCCAGGTGGAAAGGCCCGAAGATGCCGGCCGCCTCGAGCCCATAGCCGGTCTCTGACTTGGCCGACGATATTGTTCCCGTGTCAACGAAGCGAACGTCGGTCGTGTGTACCGCGGGACGCTGGCGATAGCGGACGCTCGACCCGGCGTCGTTGAGATCGCGATAGTGAGCCGAGGCGCCGAAGTGCAGCTGGTTGGAGCCGATGGTCGGAGAGAAAACCAGCCGGCCGTCCGCACCATAGCTGTTATTGTCATCGCCAATCGAGTTCAGGTCGCCAATGCTGTCGGTAAAAATGCCGCCCTGTGCGAGCAGGCTGCCCGATGAATATTGCACCGAGGCCCCGACGCGGCGCTCGAACCCGAATGCATCGGTGAAGGCGGCACGCTCGATGAAGGAGGAATGGAGCGAGCTCGTCAGTTCGTCGAGCGACTGGAAATTATTGTGCTGGCCGACGATGAACTCGAAGCCGTCTTTCTTGTAGTTGAGATAGGCGTCGGTGAACTCGACTTCGCCGGATGCAAAATCGAGCTCGAGCTTGTAGCCCAGCCCGCCCGGGATCGACCCTTCCACGCCGAGCCGCCCGCGGCGGAGCTCGTTGGAAAAGCCCAGGCCGGGATTGCTGTAGCCATCGGGCGAGCTGACCGTTGCAAAATCATACATCAGCCGGCCGCGCGGCTTGAAGGACCAGCCTTTTTCCTTGTCCTCGAGCTGCGGCGCGCCCTTCCACGAGGGAGCCGCCTTGGCCTGGGCCTGCTGGATCTGGGCGATCGATTCCTGCAGCGCCTCGACCTGGGCCTGCAGCAGCTCGATCCGGGCCTGGGCATCGTCGAGCTGCCGGGCATTGGCAATCGCCGCGTCGGCGGAAGCATCCGAAGGATCGGGCGACGGCGCATCCTGCGCCATGGCCGGACTGCTCGCGCAGATCGCAGTTCCTCCGAGCAGCAGGCCAATCAGGTAACGGTGGTTCATTTGCTTGAATTCCTTGTCGGTGCGCGCAGCCGTCACGGCCTGGCGCGCATGGATTCCTGTTGGTGCGGCGGAGTGCTATTTCAGCTCCGCGAACTTGACGGGAGTGAGCGTCCGGGCGGCATGTTGGGCCTTGGCCCGCGCCTGGGCCGGCGCGGCGACGAGACCGTGGGCACGCATATAGCCCTTGGGCCCAATTGCGCTTTCCTTGGTGATTTCCGCGACGAAGGCACGGATCGCGGGAATGGCCGGCACATGGGCATTCTTGACATAGATATAGAGCGGCCGTGCCCCGGGATATTTGAAGGAGGAGATGGTCTCATAGGTCGGCTGGATTCCGTTTATCGAGACGCCCTTCAGCTTCGACTGGTTTTCCTCGAGGAAGCTATAGCCGAAAATCCCAAGCGTATTGGCGTTGGCGGCCAGTTTCTGGACGATCAGATTATCATTCTCGCCGGCCTCGATGAAGGCGCCGTCTTCCCGCACCGCCGTGCAGATCGCCTTGTGTTTTTCCTTGTTGGTCTTGGCGAGCGCTTTCATCCCCGCGTTGGTTTCGCACCCGGCCGTAAGGATCAGCTCGGCAAGCGCGTCGCGCGTGCCGCTGGTTGGCGGGGGGCCATAGACACGGATGGGAATGGCAGGAAGGCGGGCGTTGACGTCTTTCCAGGTCTTCGCCCGGTTCGGCTTTCCGAACGGGGTCTTGGCGAGAGCCATGTAAATGTCACGAGTGGTCACGCCCGAAAGGGGCGTTCCCCGCGATGTCGCAAGCGCGATGCCGTCGATGCCGATCTGGATTTCCGTGACTTGCTTTACGCCTGCTGCAAGGCATTGACTGGCTTCCGACGCCTTCATCCTGCGTGAGGCGTTGGCCACGTCTGGAAATCGTTCGCCGATCCCCGAACAGAAAAGCTTGAAGCCGCCGCCCGTACCGGTCGACTCGATTATCGCCGTCCCGAGCTTGGGGTTGGCCCGGGCAACCCGCTCGGCGGCGAGCTTGGCAAAGGGATAAACCGTCGAGCTTCCAACAGCCCGCATGCTTCGGGCATCGGCCATCGCCGGAATGGAAAGCAGCGTCACGGCTGCCGCAGCATAAATGGAGAAGTGCAAGTTCATGTTCCTGTCCCGTGGAGCGGCCGGAGCGGCCACCGACGGGAAGGCTGCTAACCCCGGGGGGCGACGCTGCAGTGACGGGCCGGTTACAGGAAGGTTACGGCCAATGCTTCACGAAAAAAGGGCAGCGAAACTGCATTCGCTGCCCTTCTTCATGCATTTCGCAATGCTTGGCCGTCAGCTTGCCGAGGCCGCCTCTTCGTCACCCTCGCTGCGGGTGCGGCGCGTGCGACGCCGGGGCTTTGGCGCTTCGGCTTCGCTCTCCGCTTCGGAAGCACCGATTGCCGGGGGGAGAACGCCGAGCGAAATCCGCTCGTCGCCATCCTCGCCGGCTTCGGCGGCATCTTCGCGCTCTTCGCGTTCTTCGCGCGCCGCGCCATTGGCCCGAGAGACTTCCCGGTCACGCCGCTCGAAGCGCTCGCGACCGCGCCTCGGACGCTGGCGGGTTTCTACCTCGCCGTCGTCCTCGCCCGAATCGGCCTCCGCGGCCATTTCCTCGTCGGAGCTGTCATCGTCTTCCTCGTCGCGGCGGCGGCGCTGCGCCTGCTGCTCCTCGAAGCGTGAACGGCTTTCCTCGAGTACCCGGAAATAATGGTCCGCAAACTGCAGATAATATTCTGTCTGGACGCGGTCGCCGGCGAGTTGCGCATCGCGCGCCAGCGTCTTGTATTTTTCCAGGAGCTGCGCAGCATTGCCGCGCTGCCGGTTATCCTGCCGGGCGCCGGCGTTGCCGGGCATTCCCTGTGGGCGTTGCCCACCGCGGCCACGACGACGGCCGCCCTGTCGATTGCTGATCAACTAGTTTGTTCCCTGTCACCTGGCACTGGCTCACCAGCTGCCTTGTTCTTCCTTCCCTAGGAAGTGTGTTCCCGCCGAAAGTGGCCCGGCCCGCACCGCATGCGGGTGCAAGTCGACCCTCCCTTGCCGTCAACCGCTACTCTGCGGGAGCGCGGCGATGTCGTCGGGGGTCGGTGGCGGGGGCCCGTCCTTTTGGTGAGAGCAGCCCCGTCCCTTGAGCGTGATGTAATGACGCCGCGGGCAAATTCCAAGTCTTTTTACGCCTGGCCGCGGATTGTGATCGCGCGTGGCCGGCCGGCCAGGTCCCTTGCAAGTTCCGGCTCCAGTCCCTCGGCACGGAACAATGCCGCAACGCTTTCCTCCTGGTCGAAGCCAATCTCGACCGCGACCAGGCCGCCGGGCGCCAGCAGCCGGCCCAGCTGCGGCGCGAGGCGGCGATAATCGTCGAGTCCTTCGGGGCCGGCATAAAGCGCCTCGTGGGGCTCAAACTCGCTGACCCCAGGCCCCGTTTCGGCGCTGTCCGCGACATAGGGCGGGTTGCAAAGGACGAGATCAAACCGCTGGTCGATCCCCTCGCCCCAATCGCCCAGGCGAAACTCCGCCCGGCCGCTCATCCCCAGTCGCTCGGCGTTGCGCCGGGCGTAGCCAAGCGCCCTTTTCGAGGCATCAATGCCAAGGCCGGTCGCAGCAGGCCATTCGTCGAGCGCGGCGAGGAGCAGCGTGCCGGGTCCCGTGCCAAGATCGATGACCCGGCGCGGGCCGTCCGAACCTGCAAAATATTCCACCGCGGCCGCGATCAGCGTCTCGCTGTCGGGGCGGGGAACCAGTGCCCCGGGGCCCACTTCGAGATCGATCGTCCAGAAGGCGCGATGGCCGGTAATATAGGCCACCGGCTCGCCGCGGCTGCGGCGCTCGACAAATTGCGAAAAGGCTGCCGGAGCCTTGCCCCGCGGGTCGTCGAGAATCAGACGGTCACGACCTATTCCAAGCGCCGCGGCCATCAAGAGCTCGGCGTCGAGCCGCGGCGTATCGCTGCTTCTCGCGAGCAGCTCGGTGGCCCGGCCGAGCGCCCGGGGTATGCTTGTCACGCCTCGTCGAGGCTGGCCAGCCGCGCGGCCTCGTCCTCGGCGACAAGCGCGTCGATCAGCTCTGCGAGGCCCGGGCCCTCGAGAATCGAGTCAAGCTTGTGAAGCGTCAGGTTTATCCGGTGATCGGTGACCCGTCCCTGCGGGAAATTATAGGTGCGGATGCGCTCCGACCGGTCTCCCGACCCGACCATCGACTTGCGGGCGCCGGCGCGCTCCGAGGCCAGCCGCTCGCGCTCCAGTTCGAACAATCTTGTCCGAAGCACCTTGAGCGCCTTGGCCTTGTTCTTGTGCTGCGACTTCTCGTCCTGCTGGATCACGACCAGCCCGGTCGGAAGATGGGTGATGCGAACGGCGCTGTCGGTGGTGTTGACCGACTGCCCGCCGGGGCCCGAGGAACGATAGACGTCGATGCGCAGATCCTTGTCGTCGATATGGACGTCGACTTCCTCCGCCTCGGGAAGTACCGCGACGGTAGCAGCGGAGGTGTGAATCCGTCCCCCGCTTTCCGTGACCGGCACGCGCTGGACCCGGTGAACCCCGCTTTCGAATTTCAGCTTGGCAAAAACGCCGACGCCGCTGATCGAGGCGACC